>NZ_JBFBJB010000037.1:0-94124 GCF_040685895.1 Streptomyces sp. NPDC088124
GGCGGCCGGAGTGAGAACTCCGGCCGCCGCCCCTTCCGTCGTTCCGCCGCTGTGCGGGTGTGCGGGTGTGCGGGCTACCAGTCCCCGCCGTCCAGCACCAGCCGCCCCGCCTTGCGGTACTCGCGCTGCGCGCCCGTCAGCAGGTCGCCGGTGGCGACGGGTTCGCCCCGTCCCGCCGCCGCGTAGGCCGCCGTCACCACGGCGCTGCGGATCGAACCGCCCGCCAGCTCGAAGTCCTTCGCGCACGGGGTCGGATCGATGTCGTCGGCGCACGGGACATGCTTGAGGCTGTGGCGCCAGAGCGCGAGGCGCTGCTCGGGGTCGGGGAACGGGAAGTCGATGACCAGATCCAGGCGGCGCGTGAACGCCTCGTCGATGTTGCCGCGCAGGTTGGTGGTGAGCAGGGCGATGCCGTCGAAGGACTCCAGCCGCTGCAGAAGGTAGGCGCTCGACATGTTCGCGTACCGGTCGTGCGCGTCCTTCACCTCCGAGCGCTTGCCGAAGACGGCGTCGGCCTCGTCGAAGAGCAGCACCGCGTCCGTACGGTCGGCCTCCGTGAAGATCCGCTCCAGGTTCTTCTCCGTCTCGCCGATGTACTTGTCCACGATCGACGAGAGCTGTACGACGTAGAGATCCAGGCCGAGTTCGGCGGCGACCACCTCCGCGGAGAGGGTCTTTCCCGTACCGGACCCGCCCGCGAACAGCGCCAGCACGCCCCGCCCGCGCCCGCCGCCCGCGCTGAGCCGCCAGTCGCCGAGAACCCGGTCACGGTGGCGGGAGCGCAGGGCCAGTTCCCGCAACTGGCCCAGCGGCCGTTCGGGCAGGACGAGATCGTCCCAGGTGACGTCGGGGCGGATCCGCCGCGCGTGCTGTTCGAGGCCCGACGCCGACTGCTGACGCGCGGCGATCCGGACATGCTCCGCCGACAGCGGGGTACCGTCGAAGTCGGCGAGGTCGAACGCGGTGCGCGCCGCGCGCCTGATCCCCTCGTTGCCGAGCCGGTAGGCGGCGACGACCGGCGCCAGATCGAATTCCAGCTCCGTCCCGGACCCCGGGGGTCCGGCCAGCGCGTCCGTCCACACCTCCAGGTTGCCCGCCCGCTGCCGGGGCGTGTCCAGCACCAGGGGCTCACCGCCGGGCTCCCCGCCGTTGTACCAGCGCGGGTCGTACGGGCGGGTGCTCGTGAACACCACCGTCACATCGGCGACCGCCAGCATCCGCACCAGCTCGTGCGGCTGCTCGGGGAGCGAGGTGACGACGATGGCCGAGCCGGACAGCCGCGCCTCGCGAAGGAGTTCCGCGTACGGAATGTCCGCCTTCTGCGGGGGCGAGGTCTCCCCCTGCTGCCGCTCGCCCTGCGACCACTCCCACGCGCCCGGCAGGAGATGCATCGCCGGGATCCCGACGGCGTCCAGGGCGGCAGTGGCGCAGGCCAGTCCCTCGCCCTCGCGGTGTTCCCGCAGATAGACCGTGCAGTGACTCTCGCTGAGACGCCGGACCAGCCGGGAGACCACCAGGTCGGCGTTCGAACCCGGATCGGCGCCGGGACCGTACGCGGACAGGCTGCCCTCCCTGAAGGGCAACGGCCGCACCAGCCTGTCCAGCGTCGCGTCCTGGGTGTCGTCACCCAGCAGATGCGCCACCACCCGGTCGGGAACCCGCAGGTTCCGGCTGAGGAAGGGGCGCTCCGGCTCCTCCACCACGATCAGCCCCAGCGCGACCAGCGGGGCCGACGCGTGGAACCTGGACCGTCCGGCGGCCGAGTACGCCGGGATCCCGCACAGTTCGAGCGCGAGCCCGGTGGTGGCCCGGCGGCGGCTGACGTCGTCGTTGAGATAGCCGTACAGCGACTCGAAGGTACGGTCGAGGTCGGGCGCGAGGGCGACCAGCAGGATCGTGGCGTCGAGATTGCTCAGGCGCAGCCGCCGCGCGAGCAGGAGCAGCCGGTCGGCCTGCGAGGGGGGTTCCTCCGGGGAGGCCGGTCCGCCGGCGGAGGCCGGTTCAACCTCTTCGGGAGCAGATCCCCCCGGCTCTCCGGGCTCACCGGGCTCTCCCGGCTCACCGGACTCTGCTGGCTCTCCCGGCTTACCGGACTCTCCCGGCTCTGCTGGCTCTCCCGGCCTTCCGGTGTCCTCCGACCCTCCTGGCTCTGCTGGCTCTCCTGGCTCTCCTGGCTCTCCTGCGCCTCCCGTGCCTTCCGGCGGTGACAGCAGCCGCCAGACGGCCTCCTCCGACAGGTACAGCCCCCGCAGGGGGTCCGTCGCCGTCGGGTCGTCGGCGCTGCGGTGCTCGACCAGCCGCGCCACCCGCTCACGCAGCCAGGTCACCCTTCCGAGCAGCGAAGGCACCTCGTTCATCCCTTGTCCCTTGAGTTCGCGCCGAACTTCGCCGGCCCGTCCTTCTTCTTCAGGTGCCGGGGAAGGTGGTGCCGCTCGCTCCGGGCGCTCTCCGGGCCGCCTATGGCCTTGACCCGTACGCCCGCTCCCTCGACGACCGGCGGGCCCGGATCGAACTCACGGTAGGACGGGAAGGGCACGGTGATCACCACGTCGAGCGACGGCTTGAGTTCGCCGCCGAGCGCCGACCAGATGTCGGCGAGCGAGCGTGCCTCGGTGTGCAGACCCGCGACGGACACCGGGACATTGAGACCGAGTTCGGCGAGCCCACCGGTCAGCTCCGCCGGGGACAGCAGCTCATGGGGCAGGAGCGTGGCCAGTACGGCCGAAAGCAGCCGGTGCTCGTCCTCCGGACGCTTGGTCCAGGCGGTGACGAGATACGCGAGCCGGAACCAGCGCGGGGGCGGTCGCCGTTTCACCACGATGCCCTGGTCGTCACGGACGGCGCCCGCGCCGCGCTCGCGCCGCCGGGTGTCCTCGCGGATGTCGTAGAGATACGCGTCGATGGTCGGGGCGTTCTGACGTGCCGCCCAGTCACGGGTCGGGGCCTCGAAGGTGACCTCGACGCCCGAACCGGCGAGGGCTCCTCCGGTCAGCAAGCCCTTGAGGACATCGTCCACCTCGTGGATCACGGTCGCAGCCCTTCACGTCGCACATCGTCGCGGGTCGGCCGGCACCGCCGCCCGCCGAGGGGGTGACGGCACGTCCGGAGAACGGCCCGCGGCCCTCGGACGAACAGTCCGTGGCCCTCGGCGCGCCGGTGTGACGGCACGGCACACCCCAGGCAATCGTGGACCGTGGGGCATCCGCTCCACGATGCACGCACGGGACGATCAAGGGGCAGGCTCCTCTGCCCCCGGGAACCTTGACTCAGGTCCGAACCATCAGATGTAGCCTTCCCGCAAGGCATAGGCCACGGCGTGGGCGCGGTTGCGGAGTTGCAGACGGGTCGTCAGCCCGTGCATGACGTTTTTGACCGTGCGTTCGGAGTACGACAGTTTGCTGGCAATCTCCCCGGTATCCATCCCCTCGGCCACCAGCCGGAGGACGTCCACCTCGCGCGGCGCCAGACCCGACGCGGGGGCGCCCGGCACGTTGGTGGTGCCGCGCTGCAACGTGCCGACCTGGGTGATCAGCCGTCCCAGCAGGTCGGACGGCAGGTCACCATCGCCCCGTGAGGCCGCCAGGACCGCCTGGAGGAGCCGGTGTCCGGTGGCCTCGCGGCGCCAGACGATCGCGCCGACTCCGCACTCGATCACCTGGAGCAGTTCGGCCTCGCGGATCAGACTCGTGACGAGGACGGCCCGGGTGCCGTCCGCCCTGACCAGCCGGCGCAGCCGGGACAGGGTGGGTTCGTCCAGCGCCTCTGCGAGCAGCACCGCGACGGTTCCCGGCCGTCCGGCGGCTTCTTCGACGAGCTCTATCTCCGGCTGCCTGCGGAGCTGGCTGGCCGCTCCGGCGAGGGAGAGCGGGTCCGATGCGTGGACCTCGACCGGGATTCTGGCCGGGGTACGGAGAACCATTCCCTTACGTCCTTGCGTTAGCGGAACAATCTCTTCCCACCGTCCCTCTCTCAGGGCAGGGGCCGCAACCGTGGCCCACCACGAGACCAACCACGAGATCGGCGGGAGGTTCACCCATGACCGCGGCATCGGACGCGCCCCTGGGCACCGGGTCGGGCAGCGGCCCGGACCACATCACCACCCCGTTCCCGAGGACACCCCCACCCCCACCCATGTCCCCATCCATCCCCTCCCCCTCCCCTGTCCCCCGTTCGATCCCCTCTCTCCCCTCCCGCTCCTCTCTCCCTTCCCTCCCTCCCCTCCACTCCTCCGCCTCCTCCCCCTGGCCGAGGCTGCTCGAACGCGAGGCCGCGCTCGAACTCCTCGCCTTCGAGGCCGGGCGCGCGCTGGACGGTTCCGGCCGGCTGGTCGTGTTCCGCGGCCCGACCGGCACGGGCCGCAGCGCGCTGCTCGAAGCCGCGGCGGCACTGGGCACGAAGCTCGGCATGCGGGTGCTGCGGGCCCACGCCTCCCCCGGCGGCTCCGAGGGCCCCTTCACCCTCGTACGCCAACTCCTGTCCGTGCCCGACCGCTTCGCCCCTGACGAGGACGGCCCGGGGGCGCTGTCCTCGGCCCGGCTGTGGCAGGTGCTGTGCGGGTACGCGGCCCTGTCGCCGCTGCTGGTCGCCGTGGACGACGTCCATCTCGCGGACCAGGCGTCCCGGCGCTGGCTGACGGAGAGCGCCCGCAGACTGACCGGGCTGCCAGTGCTGATGGTGGTGACCGAACGCGGCCAGTACGACATCGCGCCCCCGTCACCGGGCCTGGCCCACGCCCTGCCGCCCGCGACGGTCGGCTCGCACGCGCTGGCACCGCTGAGCCGGGCGGCCGCCGAGCGGCTGATACGCGGCGCCCACGCCGGGACCGGGGAGCCGGCCGCGGCCGTCTCGGAGGAGTGGGTGGAGGGCTGCCTACGGGCGGGCGCGGGCAACCCGCTGCTGCTGAGGGCCCTGCTGGACGATCTGCGGGCGGTCTTCCCGGACGCGCACGGAGATACGGAGACGAAGCTGCCGACGAGCACCGCCGAGCTGTATCCGGGAGCCTTCGTCGCGGCCGTGTCGTGGTGGCTGGAGAGCGCGGGGCCCGGCACGGCCACCGTGGCCAGAACGCTGGCGGAGCTGTCGGGCGACGACGACACCGACGACGTGGGCGACCTGCTCGCCGAGGTGACCTGGGCCGACCCGTCCCGCGTCGCCGGCTGGCTCACCGCCATGGTCCGGCTCGGCGTGCTGCGCCGCGACCCCGCGCACGGCGGCCCCCGCTTCGCCCACCCGCTGCTGCGCGAAGCCGTACTCGACGGCTGGCCCCGCTCGCACCGCCAGGCCGTGCACCGGCGCGCCGCCGAGCTGCGCCGCCGCCGGGGCGACCGGGTCGGCGCCGTGGCCGCGCATCTGCTGCGTACGCCGTCGGACGGCTCGGCATGGGTGCCGGGGGCCCTGCTGGACGCCGCGTCCGCCGCGGCGCGGGAGGGCAGGACCGCCGACGCGGTCGCCTTTCTCCGCCGCGCGCTGGACGAACCGCTGCCGCGCGAGCGCCGGGCGGCGGTGCTGGCCGAGCTGGGCGCGCTGGAGTTCGCCACCGTACGGTCGTCGGGGATATCCCGGCTCGCCGAGGCGCTGCGCCTTCAGGAACGGCCCCGGGAGCGCGTGATGACGGCGGTCACGCTGGGCACGGCGCTGGCCCAGGGGGGCGAGCCGCACGCGGCGTTCGACGTACTGCGCGGGCTGGGCGCCCTGGAGGACGAGCCCGTCCTGGCCCGTACGGTGCAGACCGCGGCCGCGCTCCTCGCCGACCACGACCGGGAGATACGGCGCCGCGTCTACGCCCGGCTGCGCGAGACCGCGGCGAACTCCCCGGAGGCGATGAGTCCGGCCGTACGGACCCTGCTCATCCGGTACGAGGCGACGGCCGGGCTGATCTCCGCCGACTGGGCCATGCGGCAGATCCGGCGGCTGCTGACCGCGCCGGAGGATCCGCTGCTGGTGCCGTACCTGCTGGGCACGGCGGCCGCGGTGGCCCAGTGGGCGGACGCCCAGGACGACGCGGAACGCCTGGTCAGGGCCGGGCTGACGGAGCACCGGCTGTCGCCGCTGCACCCGATCCACCCCTCCCTGGTGAACGTACGGGTGGACACCACCGCCGCGGGCGGCCAGTACGCGCGGGTGCTGGAGGAGACGGCCGGCGTGGTCCCGCCGCCGCCGGACGCGCCGCGCGCCGGGCCCAGCAACTTCCTGGCGCACCGGGTGCTGGCGCTCGTGGAGCACCACCGTACGGCGGAGGCGGAACGGCTGGTCGCGGGCGTCAACGTCAGCGAGGCGCACGACAGTTGGGAGCTGAACCGCTTCCTGTACGCGCGCGGGGTGCTGCGCGCCGCCACCGGCGACCACGCGGGCGCGCTCGCCGACTTCCTGGAGTGCGGCAGACGCCAGACCGGCCGGGACATCGAGAGCCCGGTCGTCACGCCGTGGCGCTCGGCCGCCGCCGAGTGCTATCTCGCGCTGGGCCAGCCGCAGGAGGCGCTGGCGATCGCGGAGGTGGAGTACCGGTACGCGACCGTGTGGAACACCCCCCGGGTACGAGGCCGGGCGCTGCGCGTCCTGGGCGCGGCCACGGGCGGCAGGCGCGGCCTGGAACTGACCGGCGAGGCCGTCGAGGCGCTGCGCAACACCCCGCTCGACACCGAACTCGTCCAGGCCCTCGTCGCGCACGGCCGCCAGCTCGTCGCCGCGGGCCGCCCGGGCCGGGCCCGCCCGCTGCTCCGCGAGGCGGCCTCGACGGCCGAACGCCTGGCGGCACCGCGCCTGCTGGCCACGGCGGAGACGGCTCTGCGGGCCAGCGGCGCCCGGCGCAGGAACACCCCGCTCACGGGCACGAACTCCCTCACGGCGAGCGAACGACGGATCGCGGCGCTGGCGGCGGACGGCAGCACGAACGCGGAGATCTCCGAACTGCTGCACCTGGCCAAACGCACCGTCGAGACCCATCTGACCAGCACCTACCGGAAGTTGGGCATCCGCAGAAGGGCGGAACTCGCCTCGGCCCTGGCGCCGCTGCCCCCGCACCCCACGGAATCCCCCTAGGGCGTGTTTCGGACAGCAGGGGTGGTGAGCGCGGGCGACTACACGTGCCCGCCCGAGGCAGGACCGCCCGACGGATCTGCGGGCATCACCGTCCGCCCCGCCCCCTGCCCAGCTCCCTCCTCGTGCGGGCTCGCCGCGACCGCCGCGGTGAACCACTCCCAGGCCGCGTCCTCGCCCGCCGGATCCGCCTGCGGTGTCCCGTTGATCGTGGACACCAGCGACATGTACCGGCCGAACAGCCCCTGGAACATGTCCTGGAACCCGGACACGAAGTCCTCGACGGCTTCGCCCCCCGGGTCGGCGCGCCCCGAGGTGAGGACCCACTCCCGTATTTCGGCGTTATCCCGCTCCACGACCGGCTCCCCGCTCAACTCGGCCTCGAACTCGGCGATCGAGGCCAGCAGGCGGGCGGCGATGTCCTGGGCCTGCGGGGACTCCGGGGCCAGCCCGAACCGCTGCGCCTCGCCGGCCTCCTGGAGGACCTTCGCGTGTTCCTCCATCAAACGCTGCACGGCCGGTGCCGTCACGTGGCGTGCATGGGCACTATGGGAAAAGGCGTCGTGGAAGAAGGCGCGCACCGACTGGCGGAACTCCCCGTCGCGCACCAGATCGGCCAGTTCGATCCAGGCTTCGAGCTGCTCGGTGGAGGGCTCCTCCGGCAGCTTCGGCCGCCACGCGCGCAACTGCTCGACATACGAGGGGTGCACGTCGAGGCCGTCGCTGATCTCGTTCCAGAACCCGTCGATGAGCTGGTCGCGGTCGTCGTCGGACATGGAGACCAACTTGTGCATGAGACCCACCTGTTCTGTCGCGGTGTGCTGTTCGGCAATGGTCCGCAGGACGGCCCTGCGGGCCCGCAGACGGCGCATCTGCCCATCGACCAGCGCGAGATGCGCCGTGGCGAGATCGCCCAACGCCATGTCGCCGGCCAGCAGCCGACGGATGTCGTCCAGGCCCGCGCCGAGTTCCCGCAGGGTGCGGACGAGCTCCAGCCGGGCGATGGCACCGATGTCGTAGAGCCGGTAACCGGCGGCCGTACGACCGCTGGGCGCGATGACCCCGGCGTCGGCGTAGTACCTGATGGCGCTGACGCTCAGCCCGGTACGGCGCGCCACGTCCCCGATCGCGTACAACTCGTCGTCCACGCCGGCCACTATGGAGTCTCAAGCGGCTGAAGAGTCAACACCCTCCCCCCTGCTGGGCACCGACGGTCCGAGCCGGATCCGCGCCGCCGTGTCAGCCTGCTGTGCCGCGGGGCTCGTCGCGGTCCCAGAGCATCCCGGCCACCGTGGCCGGCAGTGCGGTCGCGGCCCAGATGACCACGGTCGCCACCACCGCCGTCCAGGCGTCCCAGACCTGGCCCGCGAGGATCGCCACGGCGATCGGCAGGGCCACCACGCCTACGCATTTCGCCGGACCGAACGGGACCCGGGGTGCGAAGGGGCGCCCCTCGGCGAGGCGGCGCGCCCGCCCGGCGCCCCGGAACGCGGCGATGAAGGCCAGGATCGCAAGCCACGCGGCGGCCAGCGCGAGCCCGACGAGCATCGTGGCCTTCTCGTCCGGCAGCCCGGTCAGCGTCTCGCTGCGCCCGTCGTGGCCGACGGCGACCCGGACGTTCCGCCAGGTGGTGACCTCCACCTCGTCCCCCGGCTTGACGCGCTCCGACAGGTCACCGTGCGTATCGAGGTCCAGCGGCCGGTCGGCGGGGGCCGGAACCGGGCCCCGCAACCGCACCTGGAAGACCATCGCCCTGCCGCTCTTGACCGGCTCGGCGGAGAGCACCGTTCCGCGGATCGTGCGCAGGCAGTCCGCCATGTCCGCTGCCGCCGCCTCGCTGCCGCAGGGCTGTGCGCCCTGGAACGCCTCCTCATCGGCGACCCGTTCGCGTACCGGAACACCCGCGGCCGCGGAGAGCCCCAGCAGCACCACCCCGAGCAGCGCCCACGCCACCGCCCGCAGCCACGCCTGCCGTGGCCGGACCGGTGCCGCCCGCCATGCCGTCCGTACCGTCATCCCCGTTGCCCCCTTCGCCGAAGTTCTCCAAGGATGCCCCGGCCTTCAGGCCGGGGAGGAATCGGACCCCTGCGGAGCAGGGCAGGAGGAGCCGAATCGCCCTCAGGGCGATTCGGCGTCCACCACAACGGCGCGGTACCCGCCCTCCGGGCGGTGGACGATCCCGGCCTCGCCCGACCGGTCAGCCGCACGGGCCCGCTCGGCGAGCCACCGGTGAAGGCCTTCAGGAAGACGGAGGGTGATGCGCTTTGCCTCATTCGTACCTCAACTCCCCTGCTAGACTGGCTTTATGACGACACTTCGGAAAAAGGGTGAGGAGACCGGGTATTCCCGGTTCACCTACCGTCTCCGTGTGTCGTCGGCCGCGACCGCCCGCCTGGAGGCCGAGTGGGCGCGCTGCCGGTGGATCTGGAACGAGTCCGTCGCCCGGTCCCGCAAGGCCCACGCCGAGGACGAGAAATGCGGCCCGGCCCGCCTCGACAAGATGCTGACCGAGGCGCGCGCCGCGAACACGTGGCTGCGCGAGGGATCCTCCGTGCCGCAGCAGCAGCTGATCCGGGACTTCGCGAAATCCCGCGCCAAGGCACTGAAGGACATCACGGCACGCGTCCCGATGGCACGGCGGGCCGGAATGCCCCGGTACAAGAGGAAACGCGGCACCGAGCCGTCCCTGAACTACACACGGCGCGGGTTCCGCCTCAAGGACGGACGCCTGCACCTCGCCGGTGGCATCACGGTGACCGTGGTGTGGTCCCGTGACCTTCCGTCGGCCCCGTCGAGCGTGCGGGTGTACCGGGACAGCCTCGGCCACTGGTACGCCTCGTTCGTCGTGGAGACGGCCATCGAGCCGCTTCCCCCGACGGGCCGGGCGATCGGTATCGACTGGGGCGTCAAGGAGACCGCGACCACCACCTCCGATGCCCACGACCTGCCGCACGCCCGGCACGGGAAGGCCGCCGCCGCCAGGCTGGCCCGGTACCAGAAGCGGATGGCGAGGCGGAAACCCGCGCGCGGCAAGGCCGCGTCGAAGGGCTACCGGACGGCATCCCGCGCGGCGGCCAAAGTCCACAAGAAAATCGCCCGGCAGCGGCAGGACACCGCCCGCAAGTGGGCCAAGCGTGTGGTCCACGACCACGACGCGATCGCCGTGGAGGACTTCAAGCCGAAGTTCCTGGCCAAGTCGACCATGGCCCGCAAGGCCGCCGACGCGGCGATCGGCGCCACCAGGACGGCACTGATCGAGATGGGCCGCAAGCACGGGCGCGATGTGCGCCTTGTGCATCCCGCGCACACCACCATGGACTGTGCGCAGTGCGGTGCGAGAACCAAGCACGCACTCCCCCTCTCCGAACGAACCTACACGTGCACCGCGTGCGGAGCCGAGTCCCCCAGGGACAAGAACTCCGCACACGTGATGCTCGTCCGGGCTGGTCTCAACCCGGCTGGTACCGATGGCACAAGACCTGCGGGAGCGCCGCTCCCCCAGGCAGCCTGAGCCAGGAATCCCCCTGCCTCAGCTGGGGGAGGATGTCAATTCGAGAGCATTGAGCCACACCGCGCTGATCAGGAAACAGGGAGGAGTACGGCAACGGCGTCCCGGCCTCCGACTGCCGGAAACCGGCAACTCCGTTCACCCGGGAGGGCTTTCCCTCCTTCCGACCGGGTCGGGGCCACCGGCGTACCGCCGTTTCGATGCCTCCAGCAACCGGCGCGTCTGGACAACCCGGCCGTGAAGGCGATCCCCGTACGCACATTCACCGCACCGTCAGGCCGAAGAGCATTCCCCAGCGCCCCGTCGCGGGTGAACATCACCCAGCCATCCGAAATCGCCCTCTGCCTCAAGGCGTTCGAGGAGCTTCCATGCCTGGCCGTGTACGACGCCCGGGCGCGGGCCCTGACCGTACGGGCGAGCGAGGCCCTGGACCGGGACGACCGGCGAGTCGGGCGCGGAGCCGCGTGGCGTCCTGTCCCGGGGGCAGGCCGTAGGCGCTGCGGTACTCGCGGCTGAACTGGGTGGCGCTCACGTATCCCACCGCCTGTGCGATCTGGGCCGCGGTGGCGTCGCCCGCGACCAGGCGCCGCCGGGCCTCCTGCAGCCGCAGGTGCTTCTGGTACTTGAGCGGGCTCATGCCCGTGGCCGCTTTGAAATGCCGGTGCAGGCCGGCCGGGCTCAGGTGCGCGACCGCGGCGATCGCGTCGATGCTGAGCGGCTCGGTGTAGTGCTCGCAGATCCATCGGGCCACCCGGCGCACCCGGCTCGTGGCCGAGTCGGCGAGCGACCACTGGCGCAGGACGGCGCCGGGGGAGCCGCGGAGCAGCCGGTAGAGGATCTCGCTCTCGATCCGGGGGGCCAGGGGGCCGATGTCCTCGGGGGTGTCGAGGAGTTCGGCCCAGCGGGTGACCGCGTCGACGAGTTCCGGTGTCATCTCCGCGCTGATCTGCCCCGCCGCGGCCGACGGGGCGGCCGGTCCGGTCTCGTCCAGTTCGATGAGCAGGCCGGTGAGCACCTGCTCGTCCAGCCGCATGAGGACGGACCGGTAGGGCACCTCCAGATGGACGGCGACGGGCAGGTCGACCGTGGTGAGGAGCATGTCGCCGGCGCGCGCGACCAGGCCGAGGTCTCCCGCGGTGATGCGCTTCGTGCCGTCGGCGATGAAGCAGATCGCCGGTTCGTACAGCAGGTCGACGGGCCCGATGGGTTCGTGCACCGAGACGAGGGAGAACCGGGGGATCTTGGTGTCCGAGCCCGGTACCCCGCAGTGCCGGTCGATGACAGTGGCCAGCCGATCGAGCACCGCACGCTCCACTCCTGAGAGGATCAGGCAATTCTATGCGCCCCGTGCCCCATGCCCTCCGGACTCCGTGTCCCTAGCGTCGAGGGCATGGCATACGACACGACGAACCTCCCCCGCCGGACTCTGGGCGGTCAGGGGCTCCAGGCCGGGGCGATCGGCCTCGGCACCATGGGCATGACCTTCGCCTACGGGGCCCCGGACGAGCGGAGCAGCATCGCCACGATCCACCGCGCCCACGAACTCGGCGTCACCCTCTTCGACACCGCGGAGCTGTACGGCCTGGGCACCGGCAGCAACGAACAGCTCCTCGGCCGCGCCGTGAAGGACTTCCGCGACGACATCCTGCTCGCCACCAAGTTCGGCTTCGACCTCAGCGACCCGGCCAGGGTCGGAACCGCTTTCGACAGCCGTCCCGAGCACATCCGCGAGGTCGCCGAGAGCAGCCTCCGCCACCTCGGCACCGACCGCCTCGACGTGCTCTACCAGCACCGCGTGGACCCGGACGTACCCATCGAGGACGTGGCCGGCACGGTCGGAGAGCTGATTGCCGAAGGCAAGGTGCGCCACTTCGGGCTGAGCGAAGCCGGCCCCGACACCATCCGGCGGGCCCACGCGGTCCAGCCGGTCTCGGTGCTGCAGACGGAGTACTCGGTGTTCGAGCGGGCCGTGGAGACCGACATCCTGCCGGTGGTCCGGGAACTGGGCATCGGCTTCGTGCCGTACTCGCCCCTCGGCCGCGGCTTCCTCACCGACGCCGTCAAACCGGCCGCCGACTACCCCGCCGACGACATGCGCGGTCAGGACGACCGCTGGCAGCCCGGCAATTACGAGAAGAACCTCGCCGCGGTCCGCGAGCTGACCGCCCTGGCGGAGGGCAAGGGCATCGCGGTCACCCAGCTGGCCCTGGCCTGGCTGCTCGCGCAGGGCGACGACATCGTGCCCATCCCGGGCACCCGCAGCCCACGACGGCTGGCGGAGAACGTGGCCGCCGCCCAGGTCACCCTCTCGCCCGAGGATCTCCGCCGTATCGAGGAGATCCTGCCGCACGGGGCGGCAGGATCCCGCTACTCCGCGGCCGTGATGCCGGACTGGCGGTAACCGACGGCACGGGCGCCGGCCCCGCCCGGACCGCCGGACCGCCGGGCCGGTCCCGTCCGGACCAGCCGCTCCCTCCCCACCGGCCCGCGGGGAGGGAGCGGTTACGTCACGCAAGGCCAGGACCGCGTCCTCACGGAGCGTCCCCGGGGAGCACGCCGAGCTGCCGCATCTGCGCGAAGACATCGACGACGCCCCAGACCTCGGCGATCCGGCCGCCCGCGAAGCGGAAGATGAAGATCTCGTCGTACCTGACGGACCTGCCGGTGGGCGGGAGGTCCCGGTACTCGCCCCGGTGGGTCCCGGTCACCGTGTTTCGGACGACCACCTTGTCCCCCTCGGCGATCACGTCCTCGATCTCGACACGGAGGTCGGGGAACGCGCGAAGGAGCACCGTCCACACCTTCTTGAGCGCCTGCACCCCCGTCGCGCCCATCGGTACGGGCGCGTGGAAGAGCAGGTCCGGCGCGACGACCTCGTCGATGATCTTCGAAATGGCCTCCGCGTCACCACTGTTCAGGACGTCGTGGAAGCGCCTGAACGTCGCTTTGTTGCTGTCTGCCATGGGGAAACTCCTCCGCAGTGCCGGTGGTCGCACATCCCTGACGGAACGGCCCCTCCCCGATGTGACATCGACGAACGTGCACCGGCCCCGCGCAGCGGCCGTTCCTTCACTGCGATGTCTTCGGCCGGCCCAGCACCAGGATCTGGATCGCCAGGACCGCCGCGCCCCGGGCCCAGTCGTTGAAGTCGGAGATCTTGGTCTCCAGCGCGACCGGTTCCGCGAGCGGGTGGCGGTTGGCGGCGATCGCCTCGTCGATCGCCGGGTTCGCCACCTCGACCAGGCCCACGCCCTCCCCCGCGAGGAGAATCTTCTGCGGCATGGCGAAGTTGGCGATCTGCGCCACCACCGTGCCGAGCGCGCGCGCCGCCTCGTCGATCACACGGGCCGCAAGGGGGTGCCCCGCGGCGGCGAGGGTGAGGATCTCCTCGTACGTGTGGTCCCGGCCGGTGGCCGCCGCGACCTGGTAGCGGATGCTCGGGATGGAGAGCAGCGAGACGGCGCTGCCACGGTCTCCGTCCGGGGTGAGAGGGCCGTACGGGTTGACGATCCAGCGGCGCCCGATGCCCCGGCCGTCGTCGCCGGAGCGGACCAGCCGGCCGCCGATGACCAGACCGTAACCGACCCCGGCGCCGATGGTGAGGACCGCGAAACGGTCCAGGCCACGCCCCGCGCCGAACCACGCCTCCGACTCGACCAGCGCCGCCACGTCGTTCTCGACGACGACGGGCAGGTCCGTGCGCTGTTCGAGGAGGTCTGCGAAGGGGGCGCCCTCCCAGCCGAGGAAGGGGGACGTGACCGCGCGATCCGGGCCGATGACATGGCCGCCGATGCCGACGCCGATCCCGGCCAGCCGCGGGAACTCCACCGCGAAGTCCGCGGTCATCGCGTGCAGGAGGTCGGCCACGTCCACCGGCTCGCGGCTACGGAGGGAACGCGCGCGGGCGGCGACGACATCGCTCCTGAGGTTGGTCACCACCCCGTAGACCGTGTCCTCGGTGACCTTGAACCCGGCGAAGAAACGGGAGTCCGCGACGACGTCCAGCGGCTGGGAGGGGCGTCCCTGCCGCGTGGCGGGAGGGGGAGGGGGAGCGGGAGACGGGAAAGCGGAGGCGGACGGGGAAGGGGAGAGGGCGGGGGCGGGAGACTCTCCCCTGACCGGCGAGAACGCCGGGGGCGGGTCCTCCACCAGCAGGCCCGACTCGATCAGCGGCTTGGTGAGCCGGGTGAGGCTGCCCGCCGAGAGGTTCAGCTTCCTGGCGATCTCGCTGCGCGACACCGGGCCGTGCGTCAGCACCTCGATCGCCACCGCGCGCTCGGCGGGGCTCAGCGGTGCCCAACTGGCGGAAAGCATGCCCGTGTTCCCCTTGCTCCAGTCGCTCCCAGTGGAGTCCATGACGGTGCTCCCGGTTCATCGTAGCCAGGACCGGCACCCTCATTTTATTTCACCACGGAAGAAACTGGACCTCCACACCGAAACTTCCGAGCCTAGAACTCACCTCAACACACCCCTTGACGCGGCAATTCTTTCAGTACGAAAGTAACCCCCACCTCCGAGGACGAGTCATGGACAAGGGAGTCTCTGATGACTGTCGCCTCACACGGCGCGCCATCGGGCCGCGCGGCGCCCGGCACCAAGGTGATGCCGAAGACCGCGCAGACCAGGAACACCGACGGCGGCGGGCGCCGGGACGGGCTCCTCGCGGCGGTCTTCATCGCCCCGGCCCTGCTCGGCTTCCTGGTCTTCCTGCTCTGGCCCACCCTGCGCGGCATCTATCTGAGCTTCACCCGCTACAACCTGCTGACGCCCGCCGAGTGGGCCGGCCTGGACAACTACCGCCGGATGATCGACGACCCCATCTTCTGGGGATCCCTGCGCGTCACCCTTGAATACGTCTTCATCAACATCGGCGTCCAGACGGTCGCCGCCCTCTGCATCGCCGTCCTCATGCAGCGGCTGACCAATTCCGCCCTCCTGCGCTCCGTCGTCCTCACCCCGTACCTGGTCTCCAACGTCGTCGCCGGCGTCGTCTTCCTCTGGATCCTCGACACCCAGACCGGCATCGGCAACGAGATCCTGGGGGCGCTCGGCTTCGACCGCATCGCCTTCCTCGCGAGCCAGGAATGGGTCATCCCGAGCGTCGCGCTGATCAACGTGTGGCGCCACGTCGGCTACACGGCCCTGCTGCTCTTCGCCGGGCTCCAGGCCATCCCCGGCGATGTGTACGAGGCCGCGCGGGTGGACGGCGCCGGTGAGGTGCGGATGTTCTGGCGGATCTCGCTGCCGCTGCTGCGGCCGGTCCTCGCGGTGGTCCTGATCATGACGGTCATCGGCTCGTTCCAGGTCTTCGACACCGTGGCGGTGGCCACGTCCGGCCCCGGCGGCCCCGCCAACGCCAGCAATGTCCTCCAGCTCTACATCTACGACTCGGCGTTCGGGCGCTTCCAGTTCGGCTACGCGTCCGCCATGTCCGTGGCGCTGCTGGCCGTCCTCAGCGTGATCACGATCATCCAGTACCGGGTCACCCGGGCCGGCGAGACGGACCTCGGCTGATGCGCCCGCCCCCGTACGAAGGAGTTGTGCCGTGGCTGTCCTGACGCCCGCGCCGTCCGACGCCCCCGCGCCCGCACCCGTACCCAGGTCCGCGACACCGGTGCGGCGCCGGCCCTCGCCCGGCCGGATCGCCGCCTGGGCGGTGATGGTCGCGGTCGTGCTCATCACCGTGCTGCCCTTCTACTGGATCGCGCGTACGGCCCTCTCCTCGAACTCCGGGCTCACCACCGACCCGGGCAACCCGCTTCCCGTGGAATTCAGCTGGGGTGGATTCGAGCGGGTCTTCGGGTTGCAGAACACGGAGGAGGCGCTCGCCCAGGGGGGTTCCGGCGGCTCCCTGAACTTCTGGCGCTACCTCGTCAACTCCACCTTCGTGGCGACGCTCGTGACGGCCTGTCAGCTCATGTTCTCCGCCATGGCCGCCTACGCCTTCGCCCGGCTGCGCTGGCGCGGCCGGGACCGGGTCTTCGGGCTCTTCCTCGCCGGGCTGATGGTGCCGTCCATCTTCACCCTCCTGCCGAACTTCGTCCTGGTGAAGGAACTCGGCCTGGTGGACACCCTCCTCGGGATCGCCCTGCCGACGATGTTCATGACGCCGTTCGCGGTCTTCTTCCTGCGACAGTTCTTCATGAACCTGCCCCGGGAGCTGGAGGAGGCCGCGCTGCTGGACGGCGCGGGGAAGGTACGGATCTTCTTCCGGCTCGCCCTGCCCATGGCGTCCGCACCCATGGCCACCCTGGGCGTCCTCACGTACATCACGGCGTGGAACGACTACTTCTGGCCGCTGATGGTCTCGTACAGCGACAGCTCGCGCGTCCTGACCGTGGCCCTGTCGGTCTTCCGGTCGCAGGCCCCGCAGTCGGGCGCGGACTGGGCCGGGCTGATGGCCGCGACGCTGGTCGCCGCGCTGCCGATGCTCGTGCTCTTCGGGGCCTTCGCGCGGCGGATCGTCAACTCCATCGGCTTCAGCGGACTCAAGTGAGGCGGTACCAAGTGACCAGTTCACGCTCCGGGGCCGGCGCCGCCGCACGCGGCCCGCACGGACCTTCCCAGCAGATGCCGCAGCAGGCGCCCCGGCGGATGCCCCGGCGGATGTCCCGGAGGTCGGCCGCCCTCGTCGGTGCCGTGTCCCTCTCGCTCCTCGCCGCCGGGTGCGGCGCGCAGGACTCCTCGTCCTCCGCCGCCTCCCGCGACACCGTCTCGTACTGGCTCTGGGACTCCAACCAGCTGCCCGGATACGAGGCGTGCGCCAAGGGGTTCGAGAAGGAGAACCCGGGCGTCCGGGTCGCCTTCTCCCAGACCCACTGGGACGACTACTGGACCAAGCTCACCGCGAGCATGATCGCGGGCACCGAGCCGGACGTCTTCACCGACCACATCACCAAGTTCGCGCAATTCATCGACCTGGACGTGCTCGCTCCCCTCGACCGACTGCCCGCCACCCGGGGCATCGAGGACTCCGACTACCAGCCCGGCCTCGCCGCCTCCTGGGTCGGCCAGGACGGCCATCGCTACGGCGCGCCCAAGGACTGGGACACCATCGCGATGTTCTACGACAAGAAGAAGACCGACGCCGCGGGCATCTCCGCCAAGACCCTCAACTCCCTCGACTGGAACCCGGTCGACGGCGGCACCTTCGAGAAGACCGTCGCCCGCCTCACCGTCGACACCAAGGGCCGGCGCGGCGACGAGCCCGGCTTCGACAGGAACAACGTCAGGACGTACGGGCTGGCCAGCAACGACGCGGGCGAGGGCGACGGCCAGACGCAGTGGAGCGCCTTCGCCGCCTCGGCCGGGTGGAGCTACACCGACAAGAAGGCGTGGGGAACGCGCTACAACTACGACGAGAAGGTCTTCCAGTCCACGATCGACTGGTACTTCGGCCTCGCGGAGAAGGGGTACCTCGCCCCGTACACCGTCTTCTCCGAGTCCAACCGGGCCGACGTACAGCTCGGTTCGGGCAAGGCGGCGATCGCGCTGCACGGCTCCTGGATGACCAAGACCATCTACGGCTTCAAGGGCATCGACGCACGCACCGCCCTGACCCCCGTCGGCCCCTCCGGCGAGCGCGCCACGATGCAGAACGGCCTCGCCGACTCCCTCACCAAGCGCGGCGCGAAGAAGCCCGCCGCCCAGAAGTGGGTGGCGTATCTCGCCTCCGACGCCTGCCAGACGGTGATCGGGCGGCAGGGCGGCGTCTTCCCGGCCACCAAGGCGGGTACGGACGCGGCGATCGCGGCCTACCGGAAGGAGGGCATCGACGTCACGGCCTTCACGCGGCCGGTCGCGGACGGGACGACGTTCTCGTTCCCCATCACCAACTACGCGGCGGACGTCGCCGGGCTCATGCGCCCCGCCATGCAGAACGTGTACGCCAACGGCGCGCCGGTGGGCGGTCTCACCACGACCAACCGGCAGATCAACCTCATCCTCTCGCAGGGCGGCTGAGACACAGTCCCGGCCGCCGGCCACTCACAGCGACAACAACCACGAAAGGTGTGTCATGTCCTTCTCCCTCGGCATTGTCGGCGCCGGCCAGTTCGCGGGGCAGTTCGCGAAGCTCTGGCGCCTCCACCCCGGCGTCGGCGACATCTACGCGACCGATCTGCTCCCCGAGCGGGCCGAGAAGCTGGTCTCCGAGTACGACCTCGCCGGCACCCTGCCGTCCTTCGACGCCCTGCTCGACTCGGACGTCGACGCCGTCGCGGTCTTCACCCAGCGCTGGACGCACGGCCCGCTCGTCGTCCGGGCGCTGCGCGCCGGGAAGCATGTGTACTCGGCGGTGCCAATGGCCGTCTCCGAGGAGGAGATCGCCGCGATCATCGAGGCCGTACGGGAGACCGGCCTGACGTACATGATGGGCGAGACCAGCCAGTACAACCCGGCCACCGTGTACGCCCGTGACCAGGTCGCGGACGGCGCGTTCGGCCGGATCTTCCACGCCGAGGGCGACTACGTCCACGACATGGACCTGGGCTTCTACGAGGCGTACCGGTACAGCGGCGGCGAGGAGTGGAAGTCGACCGCCAGCTACCCGCCCCTCCTCTACCCGACCCACTCGGTGGGCGGCGTGCTCGGCGCCTGGCGGACGCACGCGGTGAGCGTCTCGGCGATCGGGGTCAGGGACGAGCGGGGGGACGGGGTCTTCGACAAGGACGTCAGCCGGTTCGACAACGACTTCTCCAACGCGACGGCGCTGTTCGAGGTCGCCGGCGGCGGTTCCTTCCGTATCAACGAGTTCCGGCGCGTGGGCTACCCGTCGCACATCCGGGAGTCGCGCTTCCGGTTCTTCGGTACGGAGGGAAGCCTGGAGCAGCTCGCCACGGTCAGCCTGTGGCAGGACAAGGAGGGTGTCCAGGACGTCACGGACCACCTCCGGCCCAAGCCGACCCTCTCCCCCGACGACCCGTCGCTGGAACATGTCGCCCCCGCGCTGCGGGACGCCTTCACGTCGGGCTCGGCACCGGTGCACGACCGGTCCCGGCTGCCGGAGGAGTTCAGCAACGTCTCGAACGGCCATGAGGGAAGCCACCACTTCCTCGCGGACGACTTCGTGACCGCCGTGGGTACGGGCACCCTGCCGCCGGTCAACGCGTGGGTCGCGGCGCGCTACACCCTGCCGGGGATCGTCGCGCACGCGTCGGCGCTGAAGGGCGGGGAACGGCTCCCGGTCCCCGACTTCGGGGACGCGCCCGAGCGGTAGGAGCGGGGCGGGAGCCGGGCCGGGAGCCGCACCGGCAAGAAGATCGCGTACGGGGATCGCGTACGGGGTGAGCCGGCCGGGAAGGGCCGGCTCACCCCCGCTCAGTCGAGGACCGCGGTGGCTTCGACCTCGACCAGGAGATCGGGTGCGGCCAGGGCGGCGACCCCGATCCCGGTGAGCGGCGGGACCGGGGTGACCCCCAGCTTCGCCGCCGCCCGGGCGACCCCCGCCTCGATCAGGGGCATCTTGTCCGGGGTCCAGTCGACGAGGTAGACGGTCAGCCTCGTCACGTCGCCGAAGGTGGCACCGACCCCGGCCAGCGCGGTGCCGACGTTGAGGTAGCACTGCTCGACCTGCGCGGTGAGGTCGCCCGCGCCGACGGTGACCCCGTCGGCGTCCCAGGCGACCTGTCCGGCGACGGAGACCAGCCTCGATCCCGTCGCGACCGACACCTGACGGTAGAGATCGACCTTCGGCAGTCCGTCGGGGTTCACCAGGGTGATGGTCATGCTTCTCGCCTCTTCTGTGGTCTCTCGACGCCTCTCGACGCCTCTCGTGGTCTCTTGTGGTTACCCGGAAACCGTAGGAGAGTGAGCGCTGACATGGAAGAACGCACTTTTCGGTGACTGGGGAACCAGATGGTGACCAAGCAGAACAGCGGCTCGCCCGACGAGGCCGATCTCCGGCGCGCGGACTCCCTGGCGCGGGAGATCTTCTCGGACATCGCCAACAAGTGGGCGCTCCTGATCATCGAGACCCTCGGTGAGCGCACCCTGCGCTTCAGCGCACTGCGCGACGAGGTCGAGGGCATCAGCCACAAGATGCTCACCCAGAACCTGCGCCTGCTGGAGCGCAACGGCCTGGTCATACGGACGGTGCACCCCACGGTGCCGCCGCGGGTCGAGTACACGCTCACCGAGCCGGGCCAGGCCCTGCGGTCGACCGTCGACGCCATGTGCGACTGGACCCACCGGTACTTCGCCCACATCGAGGCGTCCCGCAGCGGCTTCGACGCCTGACGGGCGGCGCCTCCCCGTACGCGTGGCTCAGCCCGCGGGCTCCCGCTCCCCGTACGCGTGGCTCAGCCCGCGGGCTCCCGCTCCCCGGACGCCGCCGCCCGGACCCGCGCCAGCCGGTCCGCGAGCGCGCGCAGCCCGTCGAGGCGGTGGGCGTCGTACGCGAGTGAGAGACAGGGCCCCCGGCGCGGAATGATCGTCACGCGCGGCCGCGCCCCGTCGCTGAACTGCAGCCGGGGCTCCTGCCAGATGTGATAGCGGTGGGTTCCGGAGAGACCGAACACCTCCAGCACACTGCCGTCGAAGACGAGCAAGGCGTTGTCATTCGCTTGCGCTTCGTACCAGAGCATGCACGGGAGGCTAGACGAACGGCGGCCGGGCCCGGCAAGCGGGTCCGCCCCTCCCGGGATCCCGGGAGGGGCGGACGCGGGCGGGAGTCGGGGCAGAGGCACCGACACCGGGATCAACTCACCGGCTGCCGCGCCGCCTCCGCGTCCCCGTCCGCCTCCGGCGTGGCGGCGGCCTTCGCGGCCTCCCGGCGGGTGGTGAGCGCGCTGCCGACGAAGACCGCCACCAGCGAGGCGAGGATCAGCACGATCACCGCGGCGTGGCCGAACCGTACGGCGCTGCCGAGCAGGAAGCCTGAGACACCGAAGTCCGCGTCGGAGAAGGTGGAGTTGGCCAGGCCGACATCGCCCAGGAAGGGCAGGACGAGCAGCGGCAGGAAGGTGATCATCAGACCGTTGGTCATGGCGCCGAGCACCGCGCCGCGCCGGCCGCCGGTCGCGTTGCCGATGACGCCGGAGGCGGCGCCCGTCATGAAGTGCGCGACGATGCCGGGGATGATGATCGTGCCGCCGACCGCGACGAGCACGCCCATGCCGATCAGACCGCCGGCGAAGCTGGCGAGGAAGCCGATGAGCACGGCGTTCGGGGCGAAGGTGAAGACGATCGGGACGTCGAGCGCGGGCTTGGCGTTGGGGACCAGCTTCTCGGAGATGCCCTTGAACGCGGGGATGATCTCGGCGAGTACGACGCGGACACCGGCCAGGATGATGAAGACACCGGCGGAGAACTTCCCGGCCTGCATGACCGCCCAGAGCAGGAACCACTGACCGCCGCTCAGCTTGTCCTCGACGTAACCGGCGCCCGCGATCAGCGTCACGAGCAGGTAGATGACGCCCATCGACACGGCGATGACGACGGTGGTGTCCCGCAGGAAGCCGAGGTTCTTGGGGATCTTCAGGTCCTCGGTGGACTTCTTGGTGTCGCCGAGGAGCTTGCCGACCAGACCGCTGGTGGCGATGCCGAAGTTGCCGGTGTGGCCGAGGGCCACGTTGTCCTGCTTGGTGACGCGCCGCATCCACGGCTGCACCAGCGCGGGCGAGAGGGTGGTGACCAGGCCCTGGGCGAGGGCGCCCCAGAGCACGGCCTGCCAGGCGCTGAAGCCGTTGGCGATGAGGATCACGGCGATCATCGCGGAGAGGTAGAGCGCGACGTGGCCGGACATGTAGATGAACTTGAACCGGGTGAAGCGCGCCAGCAGGACGTTGACGACCATGCCGAAGAAGAAGATCAGGGCGGCCTGCGAGCCGTAGTCGGTGAGGACCTTGCCGACGATCGCCTCGTTGTTCGGTACGACGCCCTGGACGCCGAAGGCGTGCGTGAACATCTCGCCGAAGGGGGTGAGGGCGTCCGAGACGACGCCCGCGCCCGCGGCCAGCACCAGGAATCCGACGAACGCCTTGATCGTGCCCTTGAGGGTGTCGGAGAGGGACTTGCGCTGGAGTACGAGCCCCAGCAGAGCGATCAGCCCGATGATGACGGATGGCTCACGGAATATGTCGAGCAGGGTGTTCAGAACGCTGTTCATGGCGGAAACGCCTCTCCACGGGCACGGCTCGGCCGTGATCGGTGTGGTGGGTCACTGTGATCGCTGCGGTGGTCCACCAGGGAGGTGGCTCACAACGGGGCAGGACGTCGGCGGTGGGTCTCCGCCATACGAAGCGGGCGTACGACTGGTGCCGCGACCGGCAATGTTCGCCGACGGGGCAAAGCTTGCCGGGAGGGGCACTCGGGCGTACGGACGCTCAGAGCAGTCCGTGCCGCCCGGCCGCGGACTTGACCGCGTCACGCAGCTCGTCCTTGTCGATGATGCTGTTGAGCACCACGACATCGCCGAGCCCCTGCGCGGCCTCCGCCAGATCCTTGGCGACGAAGAACACATCGGCGCTCTCGGGACCGGCCGAGCTGATGTCGGTGTGTTCCACCGTGACATCCGGGAGCTGGAGCTCCCGCACGATGTCCTCGATGTTCATCCGCACCATGAAACTGCTGCCGAGCCCGGTACTGCACATGGCCAGGAACTTCGTCATTTCGAAGCACGCTCCTCGAATCGAGTGATCAGCTGGGTGACGTCGGCGGCGGAGCGCGCGTCGCGCAGTGCTTCGCGGGTCTCCGTGTCCGACAGGATGCGGGCCAGTGACGCCATGGCCTGGGTGTGCGCGGCGGTGTCGGCCGCCGCGAAGCAGAAGTAGAGGTCGACCGCGTGCTCGGGCAGGTCCAGCAGCGGCGCGGGCCGCTCGGTGAGCCGCAGCATCGAGATCGCGGTCCGCACGGCACCGGCCTCGGGCCGGGCGTGGGCCAGGGCGATCCCGTACCCGAGGTTGATGTACGTACCGCCCGCGGCGATCGATTCGATCATGGCGTCGACGTAGCCGGGGGTGATGTCACCGGCGTCGAGAAGGGGTTCGGCGACCTGGGCGACGGCCTCGCGCCAGTCCAGGACCTCATTGGAGAAACGTATCTTCTCCTCGGTCAGCAGTTCGCTGAGCATGTGCGGCACACTCCGTACGGTTACGTTGGCTACTCGGCGTCGGCGATGATGTCGAAGGACAGCTCCGCCGTCTCCGGCAGGAACTTCGACGTCCCGTGGATCACGGGTTTCCGGTTGAGATCGAACACCCGCGAGGTCGCGAGCAGCAGGGGCGACCCCGCCTCGACCCCCAGCAGTTCCGCCTCACGCCGGTCGCAGGTGTGCAGCCCGACGACGATCTCGTTCCGCGCGAGCAGCACGTCGTGGTGCGCCCGCAGGTACGCGTAGAGCGAGGTGGTGGCGAAGTCCGCGGTCAGGACGTCCGCGAACCGCTCCTCCTCGACGTACGACTCCGCGAGGTGGTGCACCACACCGTTGACCCGGCGCAGCCGCTCCAGCCGTACGACCGACGCGGCCGGGCTGATGTCCAGCGCGGCGCCGAGGCGCGCGCCCGCCCGCATCCGCTTCTGGACGAGCACCTCGGAGGTGACGGTGTGACCCTGCCGGCTCATCTGGGTGAAGAAGCCGGTGACCTCGCTGACGAACCGCTCGCGGTGCTTCAGCGCGTACCGCGGCCGGGTGACGAAGGTGCCCCGGCCGTGTTCACGGATGAGGTGTCCGTCATTGACCAACTCCTCGACCGCGCGACGCAGTGTGATGCGGCTCACCGCGTACTCCTCGCAGAGCGCGGCCTCCGGAGGAAGCTGCCCGCCCACGGGGAGACCGCTCACCCGGCGCAGCAGGTGATCCCGCACCTGTGCGTACTTGTGCTCGGCCATCCGTGGTCTCCTCGTCGAGTCCCTGCGTCATCAAGACGTCATAATGACCAGAACCCCAGAAGACGTCAATAGGCAATTTTCGCGTTACCCGCGGGATGCCTGACCTGAGGCTTTATCAGCTCAGGGGAGGGTCTTCGGCGGTGGGTTACGTTGTCCGAAGTCATCATGACGACATGATCTCCAAGGAGCTGCCGTGACCGCCCACCCCACCGCCTCTTCTCCTTCCACTCCCACCTCCCCCTCCTCCGCCTCCGCCCCGTTCTCCGTCTTCGGCGAGGCGGACCGGCGGGCCGTGGCCGTGGCGCGCGCCCTCGCGATGGACGCCGTGGAGGCCGCCGGGTCGGGGCATCCCGGCACCGCGCTCGCCCTCGCGCCCGTCGCGCATCTGCTGTTCCAGCGGCACATACGCCACGACCCGGCGGACGCCGCGTGGGAGGGCCGCGACCGGTTCGTCCTGTCCTGCGGGCACGCCAGCATCCTTCAGTACACGCAGCTCCATCTCACCGGTTACGGACTGGAGTTGGCCGACCTCCGGCGCTTCCGCCAACTCGGCTCGCTGACCCCGGGGCACCCCGAACTCGGCCACACCACCGGCGTCGAGATGACGACAGGACCGCTCGGCCAGGGCGTCGCCACCGCGGTGGGCATGGCGATGGCGCTCAAGCGCGACGAGTCCCGGCTGGGCGGCGGGGCCCCGGACCGCACGGTCTGGGTCCTGTGCTCCGACGGCGATCTCCAGGAGGGCATCTCCTACGAGGCGGGCGCGCTCGCCGGCCGGCACCGCCTGGACAACCTGGTCGTCGTCTGGGACGACAACAGCATCCAGATCGAGGGCTCCACCGACCTGACGACCCGTGAGGACACGGCGGCGCGCTTCGCCGCGCAGGGCTGGTTCGTCCAGCGGGTGGGGCTCGGCGCGGACGGCGACATCGACACCGGCGCCCTCGACGCCGCGCTCACCGCCGCCTCCACCGGCAAGGAGCATGGCGGCCGGCCCAGCCTCATCGTGCTGAAGTCGCAGATCGCCTGGCCCGCGCCGAACGCGGTCAACACCCCCGCCGCGCACGGCGCTCCGCTCGGCGCGGCCGAAGTCGCCGCGACCAAGGCGCTGTTGGGTGTGGCGGAGGAGCCGTTCACCGTCCCGGCGGACGTCCTCGAACACACCAGGGGCGCCCTCGCCCGGGGTGCCGCGCTGCACCGCGCCTGGGACAAGGCGCTGGAGCAGTGGGCCCTGGCCCATCCCGAACGCGCCGCCGCCCGCGCCCACGCGATCCGCCCGCTCGACCCGGCCGAGACCGCCGACGCGCTGCCCGCGTTCCCGCCCGGCTCCGTGATCGCGCCGCGCGACGCGTCGGGCACCGTCATCCAGGCGCTGGCGGAGCGCCTGCCGCGGCTCTGGGGCGGCAGCGCCGACCTGGGCGACTCGAACCGTACGACGATCAAGGCCGGCGGCTCCTTCCTCCCCGCCGACGAGCAGACCCCCGAGGGGACTTCGGGCCTCGTCGGGCGCAACATCCACTGGGGCGTACGGGAGCACGCGATGGCCGCCGCGCTCAACGGCATCGCCATCGTCGGCTACGACACCCCCTTCGCGGGCACCTTCCTCACCTTCTCGGACTACGAACGCCCCTCGCTGCGCCTCGCCTCCCTGATGCGGCTGCCGGTCGTCCACGTCTGGTCGCACGACTCGGTGGCGCTCGGCGCCGACGGCCCCACCCACCAGCCGGTCGAACATCTCGCCTCGCTGCGTGCCATGCCCGGCCTCTCGGTGGTCCGCCCGGCCGACGCCACGGAGACCGCGGCCGGCTGGCTCGCCGCGCTCGGCCGCCGGGGCCCGGTCGGCCTCGTCCTGGCCCGCCAGGGCCTGCCGGTACTGGACACGGACCCCGCCGCCGTACGGGAGGGCGTGGCGCGCGGCGCGTACGTGGTGGCCGACGCGCCCGGCGCCCCGGACGTCCTGCTGCTGGCGAGCGGCAGCGAGGTCGCGCTGGCGCTGGCGGCCCGGGAGGAACTGGCCGGCCGGGGGATCGCCGCCCGCGTGGTCTCCGTACCGTGCAAGGACTGGTTCGCCGAGCAGGACGCCACGTACCGCGACACGGTCCTGCCGCCGGCCGTCCGCGCCCGGGTGGTGGTCGAGGCGGCGACGGTCTTCGGCTGGCACGACCTGATCGGGGACGCCGGACGGGCGGTCACCGTCGACGGGTTCGGCACCTCGGCGTCGGCGTCGGACGCCATGACGGCGATGGGCATGACCCGGGAAGCGGTCGTCGCGGCGGCCCTCGACTCGCTCGGCGCGGCAGGGTCCCGTTGATCCCCGCGCGGGGCACCGGCCTCGTCGTCCTCGACTGCGACGGTGTCCTGGTCGACACCGAGCGCATCGGCCCCGACATCGTCGCCGAACTGGCCACGGAGGCGGGGTGGCCGCTCACCCCCGACGAGGTGCGCGAACGCTTCCTGGGCCGCCCCGAGCCGTACCTCTACGAACAGGTACGGGCCCACGCCCGTACCCCGCTGGGCCCGGAGTGGCTGGACCTCTACCGCGCCCGTGTCCGCGACGCGTTCACGGCCCGCCCGTTCACCATGCCCGGCGTACGGGAGCTGCTGGACGCGCTCGACGCCCGGCAACTCCCGTACTGCGTCGCGTCGAGCGGCGGCCACGACCGCATCGAGCACTCGCTGACGGTCACGGGCCTGTGGAATCGTTTCGCCGGCCGCGTCTTCAGCGCCGAGGACGTCCCTCGCGGCAAACCCGCCCCGGACCTCTTCCTCCACGCGGCCCACACCCTGGCCGTCCCCCCGGCCGCCTGCCTGGTCGTCGAGGACAGCCCGGCCGGCGTCACCGCGGCCCTGGCGGCGGGGATGCCGGTCATCGGTTACGCGGGCGGCCCCACCCCGCGCGAGGCTCTGGCCCATGCGAGCCACGGGGTGATCGACGACCTCCGGGTGCTCGTGGAGGAGGGACCGAACGGCCTGTAGGCAGGGCCGGCCGCCGCGGCCGGCCCTGTGCCGATCTTTCCGGCGGAGATCGCGGAATCCTTGCTAGAAAGGCAGAGGCCGGTTCCGGTCATCTCAAGTCGTCGACAGACCGGGAGCGGGCGTGACAGGGCACGGGATACCCGACGAGTACATGGACGGGTACGCCCGGATCCTGGTGGCCGTCGCCGCCACCGGCCGGCGGCTCAGCCGGGAGGAACTGCTCGCCCGGCGGGAGCTGGGGGCGCAGGCCGCCGAGGCCGGGTTCGCGCTGCGGGCGCTCGTCGGGGCGCATCTGGCGGCGGCGCGCGCGCACTGGCCCGCCACCGGGGCCGACAGCGGCGCCGCGGACAGTGTGCTCGCCGCCGTCGAGCAGGCCGTGGACGCGTTCGCCGAGGGGTACGAGCGGGCGCAGCGGCTCGCGGTGCGCCAGGAGGCCGCCGCGCGGCGGGAGTTCATCGACGACCTGCTGTACGGGCGCAGCGATCTGGGACGGCTGGCCGAGCGCGCCGAGCGGTTCGGGCTGCGGCTGTCGTACGAGCACGCCGTGGCGGTGGCGGAGGGCTGGGTCGCGTACGACGAGGAGGACGCCGTACCGCGCTCCGTGGAGCAGGCGCTGATGGGGCGGTTCGGGGACCGCAGTGTGCTGCTGACGACCAAGGCGGGGCGGCTGGTGTGCATCGCGCCGGGTGACCAGGGCGAGATCCTCTCGTACTTCGCCAAGCAGGCCTTCGCGGCCACGGATGGCGGGCGGGTCGCCGTCGGTCGGCCGCAGCCGGGGGTGGGCGGGGTGGTGCAGTCGTACGAGGAGGCGCTGAGCGTGCTCGACCTCGCCGAACGGCTCGATCTGGAGGGGCCCGTGCTGCGCGCCGCCGAACTGCTGGTCTATCCGGTCCTGACCCGCGACCGGCAGGCCATGGCGGACCTGGTCCTCAACACGCTCGGCCCGCTGGAGTCGGCGCGCGGCGGTGCCGAGCCGCTGCTCGAAACGCTCTCCGTCTACTTCGACGCGGGGTGTGTGGCGGCGGAGGCGGCGCGGCGGCTGTCCTTGAGCGTACGGGCGCTGACGTACCGGCTGGCACGGATCCACCGGCTCACCGGCGCCGACCCGGGCGATCCGGTGCACCGTTACACCTTGCAGACCGCGGTGATCGGGGCGAGGCTCATGGACTGGCCGGCCAAAACCTTCTGAGATCTCCCGAGTTCTTCCGAGATTCGCCGGGATTCGCTGAGATTCGCTGAGACCTTCCGTGACGGATCGGGGCGCCGCAGGGGAACTTCCGCGCACCTACCGGCATTAAGAACGCGTTAAGACTGCCGGAAAACGGCAATGTCGGGTTCCGGTCAACTATGCGACGATGGAGCCCTGGCCGAGGACATCGCGCCAGTGGGGGAGGTTGATCCGATGACCTTGTTTCTCGGTATCGGCATCGCGGGGATCGTGCTGCTCGTCCTTTCGCTGATCTTCGACGGGGTGCTCGAAGGGCTCTTCGACGGGGCCGGGGTCCTGGACGGGCTCTTCGACGGTCTGCTGTCGCTGCCCGTGATCGCCGGGTTCGTCTCGATGCTCGGCTTCGGTGGCGCACTCGTCCTCGGCACCACTCAACTCGGCACCGGCCCGGCCGTCGCTGTGGGGGCGGCGGCCGGTGTCGGTGCCGGCTGGCTGACGTGGAAGTTCAGCAGGGCGCTGATGCGTGACCAGACGGCCGTCACTCCGCGCGGCGACGACCTCGTGGGGTCGTCGGGCACGGTGGTCACGGCGATTCCGGCCACCGGCTACGGCGAGGTGCTGCTGCGGCTCGGCGGACAGCCGGTGAAGTTCTCCGCCAAGAGCGCGGAGCCGGTGGCGTACGGCACGGAGATCTGGGTGGAGGCGACGCTCTCCGCGAGCTCCGTCTCCGTACGGCCCGTCCAGCGCTGACCGGCGGCGCCGACCGGACCGTCCGGGTCGTCCGCGGGCGTCCCCCGTTTTTTGTACAGCGCGCGGCACATGCCGCACCCGCGGCGTCCACCGTCGCACCGCCGCCGCGCGAACCGTTCCGATCTGCCGTCCCCCCGGGAGGCAAGGGAGAGAGCCCCATGAGTCCAGTCGTCATCGCCGTGCTGGGGATCGTCGTACTCGTCGTTCTGCTGGCCCTGGTCGTCATCACGCGTTACAAGGTCGCGGGACCCAGCGAGGCGTTCATCGTCACCGGCCGGCGCGGCAAGAAGTCGACCGACCCGAACACCGGCCGGATCTCCATCGACAACAGCGGCCAGAAGGTCGTGGTGGGCGGCGGCGTCTTCGTCGTGCCGTTCGTCCAGCAGAAGTTCACCCTGGACCTGTCCAGCCGCCACATCCCGATCGCGGTGCGCGGCGCGGTCACGCTGCGCGGGGTGAAGGCCAACCTCGAAGGCGTCGCCATCGTCAAGGTCGGCGGTACGGAGGACTCCATCCGCGCCGCGGCCCAGCGCTTCCTCCAGCAGCAGGGCGGCATCGTCGGCTTCACCCAGGAAGTCCTCTCGGGCGCGCTGCGTTCCATCGTCGGCCGGATGTCGGTCGAGGACATCATCCGCGACCGCGCGGCCTTCGCCGGCCAGGTCGCGGAGGAGGCGGAGGCGAGCCTCTCCGGGCAGGGCCTGGTGCTGGACGCCTTCCAGATCCAGGACATCACCACCGAGGGCTCCTACCTGGAGGACCTCGGCCGTCCCGAGGCCGCCCGCGCCAAGCAGGAGGCCGACATCGCGGAGGCGGTCTCGCGGCGCGCCGCCGAGCAGGCGCGCCTGAAGGCCGAGGAAGAGATCGCGATCGCCCAGCGGACCTTCCAGCTCAAGCAGGCCGAGATCAAGGCCGAGACGGACGAGGCGGTGGCACGCGCCGCCGCGGCGGGTCCGCTGGCCCAGGCGGCGCGCGAGCAGGACGTGCTCATGGAGCAGGAGAAGGTCGCCGAGCGCCAGGCCGCGCTGACCGACCGCGAGCTGGACACGAAGGTGCGTAAGCCCGCCGACGCCGCGCGCTACCAGGCCGAGCAGGAGGCCGAGGCCCGCCGTATCGCCCTGGTCAAGCAGGCCGAGGCGGACGCCGAGCGCTCCCGCCTCACCGGTGAGGGCGAGAAGGCGCACCGCGCCGCGCTCGCCGCCGCCGTACGGATCGAGGGTGAGTCGGAGGCCGCGGCGATCCTCGCGAAGGGCGCGGCCGAGGCGGAGGCGATGCAGAAGAAGGCGGACGCGTTCGCGCGGTACGGCGACGCGGCCGTCCTCCAGATGCTCGTCGAGGTGCTGCCGTCGGTGGTGGAGAAGGCGTCCGAGCCGCTGAGCGCGGTGGACAAGATGACGGTCATCTCCACGGACGGCGCGGGCCAGCTCGCCCGTACGGTCGCGGACAACGTCGCCCAGGGCGTCGAACTCCTCAGCTCCACCACGGGCGTCGACCTCGCGGAGCTGCTGAAGGGCGTGGCGGCCGGCAAGTCCCTGACGGGGGCGCCCGCATCCGGGGCGGCCCCGGCGGCGAACGGCACGGCGCCGAACGGCACGGGTCCGGACGGCCGTATCGAGGTCACGGACTGACGTTCCGTACGTAGCGTTCCGTAGGCGGCGTTCCGTACGCGGCACGCGGCACCGGCACGCGGCACGCGGTTGCGGTAAGGGAAAGGCCCGGTCGGCGGGAAAGCCGGCCGGGCCTTTGTCCTCGGCCGCGCTACCACTGGTACGGGAGGTACTTCCCGTCGAGCGTGATGACCACCCGGTCACCCGCCGGGTCGGGTACGCGCTTCACGTCCAGCCGGAAGTTGATGGCGCTCATGATGCCGTCGCCGCACTCCTCGTGGATCAGCTCCTTGATGGTCGGCCCGTACACCTGGATGACCTCGTAGAGCCGGTAGACGGTCGGATCGACGGGCACGGCCGAGTCGAGCGCGCCGCGCGTGGGCTGGAGCCGGAACGCCTGGACCACGTCCGCGCCGAGATCGAGGAGCGACGCGGCGGCCTCGGCCTGCTCCGCACTCATCGGATGCTGGCCGAGCAGCGCGGCGGTGGTCCAGGCCACGGGCCGGCCGACCGCCTCGGCGAGCTGCGCCCACGTCAGACCGAGTTCGGCCTTGGCGCCACGGACTGCTTCGGCTGCTTGCTGTTTGTTGAGCATGGGGGAAACGTAGGAGGACGTACGCGCCCACGCAACGGCGCCGTGCGCGCACGAGGCGCGATACCGACGGCTCCGGGCCGATGCCGGGGCCCGCGGAGTCCCGCCCGGTCACAGCTCCCGGCGGAAGTCGGCGAGGATCTGCTTCGTCCGCTGCGCCGACTCCGCGTGCGCGGCCATGCGGTCCATCGCCTCCTTGTGCTGCGAGACCTCGCGGGCACCGTCGAGGTAGAGCGCGCCGGTCAGATACTCGACGTAGACCATGTCGGGCATCTCGGGGACCGTGAAGCGGAAGAGGACGAACGGGCTGTACGTGCCGGGGTGGTGTCCGGCGGCGAACGGGGCCATCTGGAGTGTCACGTTCGGCAGTTCGGCGGCCTCCAGCAGCCGGTCGATCTGGGCGCGCATCGCGGCCGGCGATCCGACGCGGCGCCGCAGCACCGTCTCGTCCAGGATCGCCCAGAAGGCGGGCGCACCGGGTCTGGTCAGCAGCGTCTGTCTCTCCATGCGGAGCGCGACATGGCGGTCGACGCGCGCCGGGTCGCTGCGTCCGACCTCGCCGTAGGTCAGGATCGTCCGGGCGTACTGCTCGGTCTGGAGGAGCCCCGGCACGAAGTGCGGCTCGTAGCAGCGGATGGTCCTGGCCGCCTCTTCGAGGCTGACATGGCCGCCGAACCAGCCCGGCAGTATGTCGTGGAAGCGCTGCCACCAGCCCGGCCGGTTGGCCTCCTCGGCGAGGTCGAGGAAGCCCGTCACCTCCTCCTCGGGGACCCCGTACGCGGTCAGCAGGAGCTGCACGTACGGGATCTTGAGCGCGACCTCGGCCATCTCCATCCGGCGGATGGTGGCCGGCGCGACGCGCAGCAGCCTGGCGGCCTGGTCCCGGCCGAGACCGGCCCTTTCGCGGAACGCCTGGAGCTGCTTGCTCAGGACGAGTTGGCCGATCGTCGGCGCGGACCGCGGCTCACTCATGCCCCACCCCCGAGCTCCGGCATGCGGGCAGTGTGCCACAGGCGAGTGATCGTGGACACAGTGACGACGGAGATGAATTCGGGCTGTGGTCGGCCCGTGATATCCGTGAACTTTCCGGGGTTGTTGAGGTTGTTCGAGGTTGTTCCGGACCACGGTGAACGCCGGGGAGGGCGGGTCCCGGCGACACGCCCGCCGTACGCGTCACCCGGTCCCGGCGCCCTCGTCGTATGTGTGACCGAGCACAGTGCCGCGGCTCCGCCGCCACAGGCCGCCTGGTACGGGCGTCACGGGCGGCAAGATGAACCTTGGGCGTCCGCCGGAACATCTTCGGATGTCCGGGGAGTGGAGAGCGCCGGTTAGCATCGACGCACGGCCTGCGCGCCGCCCGCCGCTGTCCCGTGTGTCTTCCGCTGTTCCCCTGTTGTCCGTCTGTCCTTCTGTCCGTCTGTCTGTCCGTCGTAGAGCGAACGAGTGCTGGAGTGATCTGGACGTGTCCCGACCGCGTGTGGGTGTGGCCGTACTGACCATGGGAACCCGGCCCGTCGAGCTGCGTGCCCTGCTGGACTCCGTGGCCAAGCAGCGGGAGCCCGCCACCCGGATCGTCGTCGTCGGCAACGGCTCCCCGCTGCCGGAGCTGCCCGCGGGCGTCATCGGGATCGAGCTGCCGGAGAACCTGGGCGTCTCCGGCGGGCGCAACGTCGCCATGGAGAAGCTCCGCGAAGCCGGTGACGTGGACATCCTCGTCGACCTGGACGACGACGGGCTGCTCATCGAGGCCGACGTGTTCACCCGTATCGCCGATCTGTACGAGGGCCGTCCCCGGCTCGGCATCGTCAGCTTCCGGATCGCGGACGAGACCGGCTTCACCCAGCGGCGCCATATCCCCCGGCTGCGTGCGAAGGACCCGATGCGCGCCGGCGAGGTGACCACCTTCCTCGGCGGCGGGCACGCGCTGTCCATGGCGATGCTGGCGGAGACGGGCGGCTGGCCGGACGAGTTCTTCTTCACGCACGAGGAGACCGACCTCGCGTGGCGCGCGCTGGACGCGGGCTGGACGATCCGTTACGAGCCCGAGCTGGTCCTCCAGCACCCGCGCACCTCCCCCGCCCGGCACGCCGAGTTCTACCGGATGACCGCCCGCAACCGGGTCTGGCTGGCGCGCCGCCATCTGCCCGCGGTCCTGGTGCCGCTCTACCTCACCACGTGGATCCTGCTCACGGTGGCGCGTACGCGGTCGGTGAGCGGGCTGCGCGCCTGGTTCGGCGGATTCGCCGAGGGCGTACGGACGGCGTGCGGGACGCGGCGCCCGATCCGGTGGCGCACGGTGGGCCGGATGACGGCCCTGGGCCGCCCGCCGGTGATCTAGGACCTCTCGTACGGCCCCGGGGAGCCCGGGGCCCCGCCGGGCCTCCGCCCTGCCCGGGTTCTGCCTCCGTCTCTGCCTTTGCTTTTGCCTTCACCCCTGCATCTGCCCGGTTTTGCCCGTGTTTGCCGGGCCCCGCACGGGCCTGCCCTCTCCGCCCTGCCCCCGCCTCCGCCCTCCGGCGGAGCCGGATGTGTGCCGCACCGCACTACTGACAGGCGCCCCTCCCTTCCCCCCTCCTCGCCTCCCTGCCTCCTTCCCGGCTCACCGACAACTCCCCTCGTCTTGACAATTTTTTTTGTCGGATGGATTCTGGGTGCCTCGCAGAGATGAACCGCACGCCAGAATTCGAGGAACCAGCATGCGTACGCTGATCAGCTCCGCCTTCATCTCGCTCGACGGCGTCATGGAGGCCCCGGGCGGCGAACCCGGCTACCGCAACTCCGGCTGGACCTTCAAGGACGTCGAATTCGTCCCCGAAGCGTTCGACATCAAGGAACGGGAGCAGCAGGAGTCCACCGCGATCCTGCTGGGCCGGGCCAGCTACGAGGCGTTCAGCCCGGTATGGCCGGACATGGACGACTTCGCCCGCTACAAGATCATGCCGAAGTACGTCGTCTCCACCACCCTCACCGAGGACAGGCTCGTCCCGAACTGGGGCGAGACCACCATCCTGCGCACCCTCGACGAGGTCGCCGCCCTCAAGGAGACCGACGGCGGTCCGATCATCGTCCACGGCAGCGTCGCCCTCAACCACAGCCTCGCGGACGCGGGCCTGATCGACCGCTACCACCTGCTCGTCCACCCGCTGCTGCTCGGCGCGGGCAAGCGCCTGTTCCCCGCCACCGACAAGGACACCCAGAAGCTCAAGCTCGTCGAGCACGCCGTGTACGCCAACGGGCTGCAGATGAACATCCTCGACGTCGTCCACTGACCGGGCCCCCGCGGCGTCACTCCTCCGTCCTCGCGGCGTAGTCGGTGGCCGGCACGGTGGCATAGCGGCTCATGACGCGGACGGTCGCCTCCGGGGTCAGCCCCTGGCCACCGGCGATCATGTCCCGCAGGTCACGGAAGTACTGCACATACAGGTCGGGGGTGAACGTGCAGAGCATGACGGCCGGTTGGTCCGTCGGGTTGGCGAAGGTGTGCGGAGCCCCCGGCGGGATCATCACGAGCGTGCCCGCGACCGCGTCGTACACCTTCTCCCCGACCGTGAACCGCACGGTGCCCGAGACGACGTAGAAACCCTCGTCGTGCTGGGCATGGCGGTGCTGCGGCGGTCCGTCCGTGTGCGGGGCGAGAATGGTCTCGCCGAGCCCGAGACGGTGCCCGGTGGTGCTGCCGTCTTCGAGGATGCGCAGTTGTGTGGTGCCCAGGAGGAACTTCTCTCCCTCGCCGGGACCGACCACCGATACCTCGCCCACTCCATCCAACCCGTCCATCCCGTCCGTCCCGTCCGTCCCGCCTGCCTCAGTCATGGCCGGCTCCTTCCTCCACGGTTCGTGGACCACGCTCCGATTTCACCGCCCGGACACCGCGGCCGTCCAAGACCGATGAGGTCGCGCCGATACCCCACAGGTATCGTCCCTGGCCATGGAGTTACGTACGCTGCGCTATTTCGTGGCCGTCGCCGAGGAACTCCACTTCGGCCGTGCCGCCGCCCGGCTGCACATGAGCCAGCCGCCGCTGAGCCGGGCGATCAGGCGGCTGGAGACCGACCTCGGTGCCGCGCTGCTGCACCGCTCCCCGGCGGGCGTCGCGCTCACCCCGGCCGGGTCGGCCCTGCTGGACGAGGCACGCACCCTGCTCGACCGGGCCGACCGGATACGCGTACGTGTGACCGCCGCGGCCGGCGCCGCGACCCTCACCGTCGGCATCCTGGGCGACGGCACCGACCGGGGCGCCGCGCGGCTGGCCGCCGCGTACCGGAGGCGTCACCCGGGCGTCGAGGTCGTCATCCGCGAGACCGACCTGACCGATCCGACCTGCGGGCTGCGCGCCGGGCTGGTGGATGTCGCCCTGACGCGCGGGCCGTTCGACGAGACGGGCCTGACGGTCCGCGAGCTGCGGACCGACCCGGTGGGCGCGGTGCTGCGCGCCGATGACCCGCTGGCCCGCCGCGAACGCCTGAAGACGGCCGACCTGGCCGACCGGCGCTGGTTCCGGTTCCCGGAGGGCACCGATCCTCTCTGGCAGTCGTACTGGAACGGCGGAGCGCCACGCGAGGGTCCGGTGGTGCGGGCCGTCCAGGAGTGCCTGCAGGCAGTGATCTGGAACGGTACGGTCGGACTGACCCCGTTGGGGCACGACCACCCTCCGGAGCTGGCCGTGGTGCCGCTGCTCGACATGGCGCCGAGCCGTGTGGTGGCAGCGTGGAACGAGGGTGACGAGAACCCGCTGATCCGCTCGTTCATCCGGACCGCGACGACCGCGTACCGCCACTGAGCACTCTTGCGGGGCGCCGCCAGGGTCTCCCGGATGGCGTGAAGTCCTCTGCCGTGTAGCAGTGTTACGCCCCGCTCAGAGGGCGGCGAGCAGTCCGTCCAGCGGCGCGGGGACCCGGTCCGGATCGAGGGCGCCGACGAGGACGTGGCCGTACTGGATCTTGCGGCCCTTCTTCGTACCGAAGAAACGCCGCAACTGCTGCTGTGCGGGACGGCCCTGCTGCGCGGGCTGGCGCAGGAAGGTCTGCAGGGGGCGCAGGTCGCCCTCCGCCCGGACGAGTTCCTCCACCCGGGGCGCCCCCAGCGCGCGGATGAGCTCGTCCTCCAGGTCCGCCGCACAGACGAAGATCCCGGCCTGTGCCGCACCGGCCCGTTCCCAGCCGCGGGCGTAGTAGGGACGTTCCGCCTCGTCGCAGAGCCCGGTGAGGCGGAGGCCCAGGCCGGACGGCCCGAGCAGGCCGGCGAAGCGCCCGACGCTCATCGCACCGCCCATCGGGAGTACGCAGACCCCCTCGGCCGCCAGGTCCCGCCCACGGCGCGCGGCCAGCGCCTCCACCGCCGCGACATCGCTCGGCCCTTCGAGCAGAACGGCGGTCCGTACGCCCAGCCGCGCCGCCAACTCCCGCGCGGTCCCGTCGGGGCCACCCGTGTCACCCATGTCACCGGAGCCACCAGGGCCACCGGCTGCCCACGCGGTGACCGCATCCCGGAACGCCCCCATGTCAGCCATAGAAGAAGTCTCCGCCCTTTCCAGCCACCGGGGTAGGCATTTTTCCACCGAGCCCCCTCCCCCGGAGCCGCCGGGCGAGGCGTACGACCCGGTGTCGGGTGGTGTGCCGGGCCCGCCCCACCGCAACCAACACACCACCGGACAAGCACACCCCCGCGCGGCACTGCCGCGCGCCGCCTTGCACCCGACACCGCCAGAGGGCGGGAAGGGATTGTCAGACCCCGCTGCCATGACGGCCGGCCGTCCCTCGCCGACAGGCATCCGCCGGGGAGGGTGCCCCGGGCACAGCTCGGCGTTGCACCGTGGGCCTTCCCCTCAAGCGGGCGGAACCCGGCGGGCAGGAACCTCGAAGACGAGTTCACGACCGTCCTCCTCATCCCACTGCTCGCCGACCTCGACGAAGCCGAAGCCCGAGATCGTGGCCAGAGATGCCACGTTGTCGGGGCTGATCGTCGCCCGCACCGTCGTGACCGTGGCTTCGGCCGCTGCCCGGCGGAGCAACTCGATCAGGGCGGATCGGGCATATCCCTGGCGGCGGAAGTCGGGAGCGACGGAATAGCCGATCTCGACCATGCCGATCTCATCAGGCGGTCCGTGGAACCCGGCATGTCCGACGACGAGACCGTTGTCGCCGACGATCGCCTGTCGCGCCATCCACCGCGCCCGGCCGGGATCGGCGGCCATCTGGTCGAGCCGGAACCGCCACAGCCACCGTGCTCTGTCGGTCACGAAGTACTCGGTCAGCGAAACCCCGGCCACCCTGCCGGCTTCGGGCAGGTCGCCATCGAGCAGAGCGGACATCGCCCCGCCGGACAGCTCGACAAAACGTACGCTCCTCGGGCTTCGCGTGAACGGTCCCGCGTCATCGGCTTCATCTGTCACCCACGGATGCTCGCCGACCGACCCGCAGGGCGTCCAACGATTTCGCGGCAGCCCAGCACTGCCGGTTCCCGGCTAGCCGGAAGTGGGGGGCGCGGGGGCACCGGCCGGTACCTCGGTCTCGCCCCTCGGGACCGGTTCCACCCCCGGCGGTTCGACCGACGACGGCATCGGTACCGGTACGCGCGACGGGTCCGGGTCCGCGCTGCGCGGGGACTCCGTCGGCTGCGTCGACTCGTTGGGGCCGGCCGGCTCCTGTGTCCGGCCCTGGTCCCTCGGTACGAGGACGAGTACGGCGCACGCCACCACCGCGGCCAGGCCGAACGCCAGCAGCGCGGTGCGGCGCATCCGTACCGGCATCGGGAAACGCCGGTGGGGGTACGCGGACGGCGGGGAGGCGCGGCGCAGGTCGCCCGGTCCGACCGTACGGGCCCCGGCCTCCAGCGCCTCCCGCAGCCTGCGTTCGAGCGCGTCGGGACCGGGGCCCGGCCGCTCGCGGCGCGTGGGGGTCGTCGGGGTCATGCGGCTATCTCCAGCTTCCGGCCCAGGGCGTCCAGGGCCCGGCTCGCGGTGGACTTGACGGTGCCGCGCGACACACCGAGGGCATCGGCGATCTGGGCCTCGGTGAGGTGGGACCAGTACCGCAGGACCAGTACCTCGCGCTGGCGCCGGGTGAGAGAGCGGAGCGCTTCGAGCACCTCCCGGTGCTCCTCGTGCAGCAGTACGTACTCCTCGGCGGCCGGGGCGTGACCCTCGCGTTCGGGCACATGCGCGCGTACGGTCCGGCGGCGGCGCAGTACCGAGCGCGCCGCGTTGACCACGCACGTACGGAGATACGCCTCCGGGTCGTTCAGGCCGGTGAGCCGTTCCCCGTACCGGCGGAACAGCGCGGCGAAGGCGTCCTGCACCACGTCCTCGGCCGTGGGGAGGTCGTCCACGAGGAGCAGGGCCAGCCGCACGAGCTGGAGCCGGCGGTGGTGGTAGAGGTCGTCGATGGACGGCGCGCCGTCCCCCACGCCGATGTCGGCGCCCACGCCCGGGGTGGTGTGCTCCCGTTGCTCCCGTGGCCGGGAAAGGCTGCGCAGGAGCGCCCGCCATCTCCGGCGCGGCGGGGCCGGGGCCGAGACCGGGGCCGGGGCCGAGACCGGGGCCGGGGCCGAGACCGGGGCCGGGGCCGAGACCGGGGCCGTACACACCGGGCCGACCTGACCGAACGGGTACGCCGCCGCTGTCGTCATGGGGCTCCTGCGCTGAGGGGGTGAGGGGGGTGAGGGGGACGGAGGTGGTGGGGCCGCCGGGTGATCGGTCCGGCAGCCCCTGTCGGGTGTGGAGCGGCGATGCCCGCCGCGCCCGGTTACCCTCGTGCGGCCTGCGGGTACGGGACCCCGTTCGCGTCCGCGGGGACCGGGATGGGGGCCTCCGTCGGCGGAACCGGGGCGGGGACCGGAGCCTCCGTCGGCGGGACCGGGGCAGGCACCGGAGCCTCGGTCGGTGGGACCGGCACCGGGACCTCCGTCGGCGGGACCGGGGCGGGGACCGGAGCCTCCGTCGGCGGGACCGGGGCAGGCACCGGAGCCTCGGTCGGCGGGACCGGGACCGGGACCTCCGTCGGCTCCGCCGGGACGGGGACCGGGGCCTCCTCGGGCGCGACGCGGGACGGTACGGGCGTCGCCGGGCCCGACTGGGCGGCGGCCATCGCGCCGCCCGCGGAGAGCGCGACCACGGCCGCGGAGGCTCCCAGCACCATGCGCATCCGGCCGCGGAGGGCGGCTCCTCGTACGGGGCGCGGGGGGCGGTGACGGTTGGACATGTGTTCCTCGAATCAACTCGGGTGATGACTGGACTCACGTACGGACTGGACTGGAGGCGCCTCCACCCGGACAGACGTGCGGCCCCGCCCGAGGTTGCGGGTCGGAGGAAAATCTCTTCCCGGGATCTGAATGCAGCCCTGGATGTAGCAGCACTACATCCATCCATGAAGAACTGTTCGCTGGTGCTGAAGAGACCCGTCTTCGATGCTGGACGCATGATCGGAACGAACGCGGTCCTCGGCGTCAGCGTGGTAGCCCTCGGCATGGTGCTCACCCCCGGGCCGAACATGATGTACCTGGTCTCACGGAGCATCACCCAGGGCCGGCGCGCGGGGGCGATCTCCCTCGCCGGGGTCGCCGTCGGCTTCCTCGTCTACCTCAGCGCCGCCAACCTGGGCCTGTCGCTCGTCTTCCTCGCCGTGCCCGAGCTGTACCTGGCCGTGAAGCTCGCGGGAGCCGCCTACCTGGCCTGGCTCGCCTGGAAGGCGCTGAAGCCCGGCGGTCTCTCCGTCTTCGCCCCGCAGGAACTCCCGCCCGACTCTGCCCGGCGGCTGTTCTCGATGGGGCTGCTCACCAATCTGCTCAACCCGAAGATCGCCGTCATGTACCTCTCGCTCATCCCGCAGTTCATCGACATCGGGGCGGGGCACGTCCTGTTCCAGGGGTTCGTCCTCGGCGGCGTCCAGATCGTGGTGAGCCTGGCCGTGAATCTGCTCATCGTGCTCGCCGCCGGGACCATCGCGGTCTTCCTCGCCCGCCGCCCCGGGTGGCTGCGCGTCCAGCGGTACGTGATGGGCACGGTCCTGGGCGCCCTCGCCGTCAAACTGGCGACGGACCGCACGCCCGCCGTGGCCACGTGATCCGGCGTGATCCGGCGTGATCCGATAGGACTTGTTGCGCGCGTGACCCGATGGTTAGGTTTGCCTTACTTGGTCCGGGGCAGAATCCGGGCTGCCGTCAAGGAGGCCCACCACCGTGCCGACCACCGCGTCCACCGCCCTCACCCGCCGTATCACCGTGGCAGCCGCCGCCACCGCGCTCGCCGTCACCCTCACCTCCTGCGGCGGCGACGACGAACCGGCGGGCAAGGGCCAGGGCACCGACGCGGGTGCCGGCACGCACACCGTCGAGACCGTCATGGGCGACGTGCGGGTGAAAAACGCGCCCGGCCGGGTCGTCGTCCTCGACACCGACGCGCTCGACTCCGCGGTCACCCTCGGGGTCACCCCGGTCGGCGCCACCACCGTCGTCGACGGGGCCCCCTTCTCCACGTACCTCCCCGCCGACCGGCTGAAGGGCGTCAAGTCCGTCGGGCTGATCGCCCAGCCCAACCTCGAAGCGATCAACGCGCTGAAGCCGGACCTGATCCTGAGCAGCAAGGTCCGCGACGAGAAGAACTACCAGGCGCTCTCCGCGATCGCCCCCACCGTCTTCTCCGACACCACCGGCCCCTCCTGGCGGCAGAACTTCGAGCTGCACGCGGACGCGCTCGGCAGGAAGAACGAGGCGAAGAAGGTCGTCTCGGAGTACGAGGCACACGTCAAGCGGGTGACCGAGGCGCTCGGCGGAGCCGCGGAGGCGAAGCGGCTCAAGGTCGGCTTCGTACGGTTCATCGAGGGCGCGGACACCCGGCTCTACCTCAACGACACGTTCGTCGGCTCCCTCTTCAAGGACCTCCAGGTCGGCCGCCCCGCCAACCAGGACAAGGACGGCTTCGCGCTCGACATCAGCCCGGAGCAGATCGACCAGGCCGACGCGGACGTCATCTTCTACTCCGTCTACGGGGACGCGAAGAAGGCCAAGGAGGCGGAGACCACCGAGGGGCCGCTCTGGAAGAACCTGGAGGCGGTGAAGAGGAAGACGGCCTTCAAGGTCGACGACAACCTGTGGATGCTCGGCATCGGCTACACCGGCGCCGGCCAGGTCCTCGACGCCGTCGAGAAGAGCTATCCCTCCGCGGACCGGTGACGGCAGGGTGACGGACCGTCAGGACCCCGACCGGGAACTCACGGCCGTCGAAGAGCACGACCGTGTTCCCGCCGCCCCGCCTCCGTCCCGCCTCCGCCCGGGCAACGCACAGGGGACGGTTCATCGGGGACTCCCCTCCGGCCCCCCGGGAGCCCCCGGACCCGGGGCTCCGAAGGTCGTCCACGCCGCCCGCTCCGGCACCCGCAGCACCGTACGCCCCACCACCGCGTTGAGGATCGTCGCCGCCCGCCACGCGCCCAGGGTCAGATCCGGGGCGCCGACGCCGTGCGTGTGCAGTTCCGCGTTCTGGACGTAGAGCGTGCCGGAGACCCGCGGGTCGAGCGCCACCCGGTAGTCGCCGTCGATGCGGTAACGGCCCCGCTCGTCCCAGTCCACCAGCTTGGCCAGACCGTCCAGGAAGTCGGGGCGCGCCGCCTCGTACCCGGTGGCCGAGACGACCGCCGACGTACGCACCTCGAACCGCTCGTCCTGCTCCGTGTGGCGGCACATCAGCACGTAACCGTCGGCGCCCCGCTCCATCGCCTCGACCGCCACGCCCGGATGGAGCGCGGCGCGCGGCTCCGTGCCGCCGATGGTCCGCTCGTACAGCTCGTCGTGGATCTCGCCCAGCGTCTCCTCGCTGACGCCCTTGTAGAGCTGCCACTGCTCCCGTACGAGCCGCTCGCGGCGGGCTTCGGGCAGGGCGCGGAAGTAGCGGATGTAGTCGGGCGTGAAGTGCTCCAGGCCGATCTTGGAGTACTCCATGGGCGCGAACGCGGGCGTACGGGCCAGCCAGCGCACGTACGGGCCGCCCGCGCCCCCGCCGTCCTGGTGGCGCAGCAGGTCGAGGACGACCTCGGCGCCGGACTGGCCCGCCCCGACGACCGTCACGTCGTCCAGACCGGCCAGCCGGGCCCGGTGGGCGCGGTACTCCGCGCTGTGCAGCACCCGCGGCCCGTCACCCGTGCCCGTGCCGGTGCCGGTGCCGGTGCCCGTGCCGGTGCCGGTGCCCGTGCCGATGCCGGTGCCGGTGCCGCGGTCGCTGTTGGTGTGTGTGTCGAGATACGGGCGCAGGGGCTCCGGGACGACCGGGTTCGTCCCGACCCCCAGGACGACCTGCCGCGCCCGTACGGACGAGACCGTGCCGCCGGCCGAACGGTAGGTCACGAGGAAGACATCGGCGCTCTCGTCCCACGCCAGCTCGGTGGCGCGCGCGTCGAAGCGGCAGGACGGCAGGTTCTCGGTGACCCAGCGGCAGTAGTGGTCGTACTCGCGCCGGGGTATGTGGAAGCGCTCGGAGAAGAAGAACGGGAACATCCGGTCGTGTTCCCGCAGATAGTTGAGGTACGACCAGCGGCTGGTCGGGTCCGCCATGGTCACCAGGTCGGCGAGGAAGGGGACCTGGAGGATCGTTCCTTCCAGCAGCAGCCCCGGATGCCAGGAGAAGGCGGGCCTGGCGTCGAGGAAGAGCGCCCGCGGCCCGCCCCCGGGGACACCGTCCGCGAGGGCGGCCAGGGAGAGGTTGAACGGGCCGATCCCGACACCGACCAGGTCGTACACATCGTGAGAGGTCGTCAACGCAGTTCCTCCATAGGGGAGTTGATGAACCCGGCGAGAGGCGGGACCGGAGGCCGCGCTCCGGCGGTCTCCTGTTCCGGCCTCACCCCGCCACACCTGCCTCTTGCATCTCTTCCGGCTCTTCCGCCCCTTGCGCCTCTTGCGCCTCTTCGGCCTGTCCGGCGGCTACGACCGCCGCCAGCAGCCGGTCGACGTCGTCGGCCGTGGCGTGGGGGTTGAGCAGGGTGAGCTTGAGCCGTACGCGGCCGGGGCCCTCGCCCGGCAGCTCCGTACGGCCGACGACGGCACGGCCCTCGCGCAGCAGCCGGCGCCGCAGGGCTGCGTTGATCGCATCGCTCCGCGCCCCGTCCCTGGTCCCGTCCCCAACCCCGACCCCGTCCCCGACCTCGGCCCCGGCCCCCGCGGTGGGCACGTAGCGGAACAGGAAGGCGGTCAGCACCGGTTCGGAGTGCAGCTCCAGCCGCGGATGTTCCCGTACGCTCCGGGCGCCGGCGACCGCCAGCTCCCGGCAGGCGTCGACCAGCCGCCCGAGCCCGTCCCTGCCCAGCGCCCGCAGCGTGACCGCGATCTTGAAGGCGTCGGCGCGCCGGGTCGTACGGAGCGACAGGCCGAGCAGGCTCGGGTAGCCGGCCTCCTCGTCGTCCGCCGGGTTGAGGTAGACCGCCCGGCGCGCGAGCGAGGCGTACGTCTCCGACTCGCGGACCAGGAAGATCCCGGCCGCGGCCGGCTGCCAGCCGAGCTTGTGCCAGTCCAGGGAGACCGAGTCGGCGAGCGCGAGCCCGTCCAGCAGCGGCGCGAGCCGGTCGGAGAGCAGGGCGCCGCCGCCGTACGCCGCGTCGACATGCAGCCAGGCGCCGTGCGCGGCGGCGAGGGCGGCACACGCGCGCAGCGGGTCGATGGCGCCGGTGTCGGTGGTGCCCGCGGTGGCGACGACGGCGACGGGCCGTTCGCCGCGCTCGGCACAGCCGTCGAGCACGGCGGCCAACGCCGCCGGATCCATGCGCAGTTCGTGGTCGACGGGGACGGTGAGCACCGCGTCCTCGCCGAGCCCGAGGAGGGCGGCGGCGCGCTGTACGGAGAAGTGCGCGGCGGCGGAGGCGAGGATGCGCGGCCGCCCGGCGGGGCCCGGCCCGGCCACGCCCGGAGGTTCCACCACGCCGGAGAGTTCGATCTGGCGCCCGGTCGCGGCGCCGAGGACCCGGTCCCTGGCGAGCATCAGGCCCATCAGGTTCGACTCCGTGCCCCCGGAGGTGAGCACCCCGGCGGCGCGCGCGTCGTCGTACCCGACGAGCCGTGCCATCTCCTGGAGCAGCAGCGTCTCCAGGGTGGTCGCGGCGGGCGCCTGGTCCCAGGAGTCCTGGGAGGGGTTGAGCGCGGAGACGGCGAGATCGGCGGCGACGGCGATCGCGAGGGGCGGGCAGTGCAGATGCGCGGCGCACGCGGGGTCGGCCGGGTCGGCGCTGCCGTGGGCGAGGAGTTCGGTGAGCCGTGCCAGAGCGGCGGCGCCCCCGGACCCCGCACCGGCCGCCGGCCCGCCCGCTGTCCCGTCCTCCGTCCCCTCCTCGGTGGCGGAAGCGCTCGCGGAAGCGCTCGCGAGGGCTTCCGCGACCGAGGCCGCGATGGCCTCGGGACGGCCGGGGGCGACGGGGCCGTCGCGCCGCTTGGCTCCCTCGGTGAGGGCGGCGAGGACGGTCGCGACCAGGGGTTCCAGGGCGTGGGAGCCGCCGGGCCCGCCGGAGAGCGGCGCCCAGCCGCCCTCCCCGCCCTCGCCCATCCCGGTCGCCTCACCCATCCTGGTCGACTCACCCATCCCGGTCGCCTCGCCCGCCTCGTATGCCGCCCGCGCCCGCATTTCCGCCCGTGTCCCTGTCTCCGTCCCCGCCCGCGTTTCCGTCCGCTTCGCCGTCCGCGGGTCCGTCCGCGTTTCCGTCCGCGTTTCCGTCATGTCTGCCGTCCCTGGCCCGCGGCCCGGCGCGTCGCGTCCTTCGTGACCGTCGCGATCGCGTCCGCCAGCCGGTCCACCACCGCCTCCGCCTGCTCGTCCGTGATCACCAGCGGCGGCAGCAGCCGTACGGTCGCGTCGAACCGCCCGCCCAGCTCCACGATCAGCCCCCGGTCGAGACAGGCCGCCCGCACCCGTCCGGCCAGCTCCGCGTCGGCGGGACGGGCGCCGCAGGAGTCCGACGGGCCGTCCGGGTCCACCAGTTCGACGCCGATCATCAGGCCGCGCCCCCGTACGTCGCCGATCACCGGGAGCTGCGCGCGCAGGCCGTCGAGCCGCGCCGTCATCCGGGCGCCGACGGTCGCCGCGCGCTCGCTCAGCCCTTCGGCGGTCACGAACCGCAGCGTCGCCGCGCCCGCCGCCATGGCCAGGGTGTTGCCGCGGAAGGTGCCGGTGTGGGCGCCGGGCAGCCAGCCGTCGTAACTCTCGTCGTACACGATCACGGCCATCGGCAGTCCGCCGCCGATCGCCTTCGACATGACCAGCACGTCCGGGGTGATCCCGCTGTGCTCGACGGCCCAGAACGCGCCCGTGCGCCCGACGCCCGTCTGCACCTCGTCCACGATCAGCGGAATCCCACGCTCCCGCGTGATCCGCCGCATCTCGCGCAGCCAGGAGTCCGGCGCGGGCACCGCCCCGCCCTCGCCCTGCACCGCCTCGACGATCATCGCGGCGGGCGGGACGACACCGCCCGCCGGATCGTCGAGCAGCCGCTCCGCGTACGTGGCGGCGAGGGCCGCCCCGCGCTCGCCGCCGATGCCGAACGGGCAGCGGTACGCGTACGGGTACGGCAGCCGCGTCACCTCGGCCCCGCCACCCGCGACCCGCTCCTTGACTGCGACGCTGCCGGTCACGCCGAGCGCGCCCGCCGTCATGCCGTGGTACGCCCCGGTGAACGCGAGCAGCCCGCTCCGCCCGGTCGCGGTCTGCGTCAGCTTCAGGGCCGCCTCGACCGCGTCCGTACCGGCGGGTCCGCAGAAGTGGACACGGGCGCGGTCGGCGAGGCCGGGCGGCAGGGTGGCGAAGAGTGCGTCGGTGAAATCGTCCTTCTCGGGGGTCGCCAGGTCGAGGACGTGCAGGGGCGCCCCGCTGTCCATCGTGCGCCGGACCGCCTCCAGCGTGACGGGGTGGTTGTGGCCGAGCGCGAGGGTCCCCGCGCCGGAGAGGCAGTCGAGATAACGGCGCCCGTCCGTCCCCTCGACGGTCATGCCCGAGGCGCGGGCGGGCACGATCGGGAACGAGCGGGCGTAGGTACGTGCCGAGGACTCCCGGGCGCGCTGGCGCCGCAGGATGCCCTCCGCGGCCGCGGCGGCGGCCGGGGCGGGCAGGGTGACGGGGGGCACGGTCATGACACGACTCCGGAGAATACGAGGAGGGCAGACGGAGCTGATACGGGCGCGGATGCGGATGCGGACAGGTACGCGCGTGCCGACAGGTAGGCATACGCGGATACGGGCTCAGAGCAGATAGCGCTCGGCGACGGGGTGGCCGAGGAAGGCATGCGGGGCGAACTCCCAGCCGTACGAGCCCGCGTAGGGGAAAACGATCAGATCCCCCGCGCGTACCCGGTCGATCAGGACATCACGCGGAAGAGTGTCCTCGGGGGTTGGAGCTGCTGCCGGATCAGTGAGTTCTGGGACGTGTGAGTGTGTGGGAGTGAGTGCGGGCGGTGGGGTGGGTGCTTGTTCCGCTCGGGTGGAGCGTGGATGTCGTGGGGCCGGTCGGGTGACTTTTGGTCCGGTGGTTCGTTCTCCTGTTCGAGACGGGATGACCGGCGCTGAGGGCGGAAGGGGGTGAGGTGAATGGCGGTGCTTCGGGCGTTGGCCGCGCCGTTCGTCGTGCCCGGTCCTGCGGGTGTCGCGGTGCGTACCCGGTTGCGGTTGTCGGGTGTCGAGGAGCGGGTGCTGGGTGAGGTGGGTGGCTGGCTGGGGTCGTTGGCCTCGGGGGATCTGGCGGTCCGCTGCCGTGACGGTCTGAAGCATGATGCGGAGCGCTGGGCGGTGCGCAAGCGGGCGTTGACGGGGCGGTCGTCGTCGCGGTGGGCCGGGAGCATCACCAAAGCCACCCATGACCAGTGGACCTTGGCGCGCCGGGGCCTGGCGGCGCATATCCGTGGTCTGGAGGCGGGGATCGCGACGGTCCGTCACCGCCTGTCCCTGCCGGTCGGCGAGAAGGGCACCCGGCGTGCCCCGGGTGGCTACCGCTCCCGGCGTGAGTGGCATGCCAAGTCGCGGCGTCTGACGGTGCTGGAGGCGCGGCACGCGCGGGCGGTGGCGGACTGGCGTGCGGGGCGGGTGCGGGTCGTACGGGGCGGCAGGCGTCTGGCGCACACCCGTCACCATCTCCCGGAGGCGCGGCTGACGGAGGTGGAGTGGCGGCGTCGGTGGGTGGCGGCGCGGCTGTTCCTGTCGGCGGACGGTGAGTCGGGCAAGCGGTACGGCAACGAGACCATCCGCATCACCCCCGAAGGACAGCCCTCGGTCAAACTTCCCGCACCTCTGGCCCACCTCGCCAACGCCCCGCACGGCCGGTTCCTCCTTCAGCAGCCGGTGATCTTCTCCTACCGGGGTGTGGAGTGGGCCGACCGGATCGCCGGGAACCGGGCCGTCGCCTACACCATCCACCACGACACCGACCGCTGGTACGTCACCGCCGCCTGGCAGCGCAAGGCGGTGCCGGTCCTGCCCCTGGGGGCTGCGTTGGCGGCGGGTTGTGTCGGGGTGGACATGAACGACGACCACCTCGCCGCCTGGCACCTCGATGTCCACGGCAACCCCGTCGGTGAGCCTCACCGCTTCTGCTACGACCTGACCGGCACCGCCCGGCACCGGGACGCGCAGATCCGCCACGCCCTCACCCGCCTCCTGCACTGGGCCCGCCAGTGCGGGGTGAAGGCGATCGCGGTCGAGGACCTGGACTTCGAACGGGAGAAGACCCGCGAGAAACACGGCCGCAGGAAGCGCTTCCGGCGCCTGATCTCCCGCTTCCCCACCGCGAAGCTCCGGGCCCGGCTTGTGTCGATGGCCGCCGAACACGACCTCACGATCGTCGCGGTCGACCCCGCCTGCACCTCCCGATGGGGCGCCCAGCACTGGCAGAAACCCCTCACCACCCCACGACGCACCACCACCCGGCACGATGCGGCCAGCATCGCGATCGGACGACGCGCCCAGGGACATCCGGTCCGGCGACGGACGGCACCGCCCCGTGCACACCAGAGCGATGTGCACGGGCATCGGACCGCCCAGGCCCCACCGGACATCCCCGGGCGTGAGGAACCCCGCCCCCGTATACCCGGACCACGGACACGATCCGCGCCGCCCGGACACGGAGCGAACGCGGGCTACCAGAACGCCCAACACCGTTCGGGACGTTCGGCTGAACACGAGTACTGGCAACAGGACTCACTCCCACTCGGTCTCTAGGAACGGTGCACAGCTCACCGACGACGGTGACGCTCGTGTCCTCGGCCACCGGGCGCGGACACTCCTCGTCCCACCACTCGACGGGCAGTACGGCCACGTTGTGGACGGCGTCCCGGGATATGGGGAGCTGGAAGTGGTGCTGAGGAGCCGTCAGGGACTCCCACCGGAAGGTCAGGCGAGCCTAACCTAACTCTCTACTCCACAGGGCGCCGAGCGCCCCCTCCACGCAGGGACGGGGGACCTGAAACGCTACCCGACAGCCCCGGGCACCGGGCCCCGCATGTGGGCGCTGATCCACTGGATCAGGCCGCCGTCGACCAGGTTCGGTACGTACGTACGCGCGTTGTGCCCGCCTCCCCGGATCACGCTGAGCCTGGTCCTGACCGGCCCTCTCGTGTACGTCCGCACGAAGTCCTCGACCTTCGGCCGGGTCCGGGCGTCCGAGCCGGCCGTGCCCACCTGGAAGGCGAGGAAGACCTCGGGGCCCCCGGCCTCGATCAGCGCCGGGGCGAGGACCCGCGGGTCGTTCGCCCGCCGCTGCCGCTCATGCCCGGCCCACAGCCGGGAGTCCGGCACGATGTCCGGTCCCGAGGCGATGGCCGCCTTGAACCGGCGGGGTTTCTGGAGCACGGACTTCAGGGCCGCGAATCCGCCGGTGGACGACCCCATGACCGCCCAGCCGTCGCGCGACCGCAGGGTGCGGAAATTGGCCCTGATGAGGTCGGGGACGTCCTCCGTCAGCCACGTTCCCATCTTCGGCTGCCCGGGGATGTCACTGGCGTCCCAGTACAGCCCGCCGGCGTCGGGGCGGGGGTTGAGCACCGGCATCGCCAGGATGAAGGGCAGGCTCCTGCCCTCCTTGGACCACTTGGCGATGCTCGCCTCCAGCTTCAGATCCGTGCCCATCCAGTAGTTGACGGGGTAGCCGGCGCCCCCGGGCAGCGCGATCAGCACCGGGAACCCGCTCCTCGCGTACGCCGGGTCCTTGTACTGCGGCGGCGCCCAGACCCAGACCCGCCCCCTGAATCCGGACTTCCTCCCCTTCAGCGTCGTGACGGCGATCTTGGACCCGTCCTCGGGAACGGTGGCCGCCACGGAGAAGGCGGCGGCAGGGCCGGTCGGCATCCGCACCTCGGACGCGCCGGGCGCCGCCCCGGGGCGCCGGCCGCCATCACCGCCGCCCACGGCCGGGGACAGGGGCACGCCCCCGTCCGTGGCGAAGCTGATCGGGTCGCCCGTGTCGGAGAAGACCCCGAGAGCGCCGAGCACGGGCCGGGCGAGCAGCCCGAGCGCGAGGGCCAGGACCACTCCGAGGGCCCACAGGCCGCCCCTGCGGCGAAGGTGCGACATCGGCGGTTCTCCTCGGGGCGAGCCGGTCCGTTCCACCCATCGAGAGGGGCATCACCTACCAAAGGGTTCCAGATTGACCAGATCGATACGACAAATCTACGCAAAGTGACCTGTCGCCACCGAGCGGCGGACTCGGAATAGATTCCGCACCCCTTGCCGTTGTAAAGTTCGGAAAGAAAAGTTGAACCTTCAACCAAAAGGTTGAAGTAAGGATTGAAGTACTGAGCCAGTCCGCCAAGGACGTAAAGGCGAAAGGCGAGAGGTGAGCTCGATGCAGTTCGGGATCTTCACAGTCGGCGATGTCACGACCGACCCGACGACCGGACGTACGCCGACCGAGCACGAGCGGATCAAGGCGATGGTCGCCATCGCGCAGAAGGCCGAGGAGGTCGGGCTCGACGTGTTCGCCACGGGTGAGCACCACAACCCGCCCTTCGTGCCCTCCTCGCCCACCACCATGCTCGGCTACATCGCGGCCACCACCGAGCGCCTGATCCTCTCCACCTCCACCACCCTCATCACCACCAACGACCCGGTGAAGATCGCCGAGGACTTCGCGATGCTCCAGCACCTGGCCGGCGGTCGCGTCGACCTGATGATGGGGCGGGGGAACACCGGGCCGGTCTATCCCTGGTTCGGGGAGGACATCCGGCAGGGCATCCCGCTCGCCGTGGAGAAGTACGCACTGCTCCACAAGCTGTGGCGCGAGGACGTCGTGGACTGGGAGGGCAAGTTCCGTACGCCGCTCCAGGGCTTCACCTCGACGCCCCGGCCGCTGGACGGGGTCCCGCCGTTCGTCTGGCACGGATCGATCCGGTCGCCGGAGATCGCCGAGCAGGCCGCCTACTACGGGGACGGCTTCTTCGCCAACAACATCTTCTGGCCCAAGGGACACTTCCAGAAGCTGATCAACCTCTACCGCAAGCGGTACGCGCACTACGGCCACGGCACCCCGGAGCAGGCGATCGTCGGCCTCGGCGGCCAGGTGTTCATGCGGAAGAACTCGCAGGACGCGGTACGGGAGTTCCGGCCGTACTTCGACAACGCGCCGGTGTACGGGCACGGTCCCTCCCTGGAGGAGTTCACCGAGCAGACCCCGCTCACCGTGGGCAGCCCGCAGGAGGTCATCGAGAAGACGCTGTCCTTCCGGGAGAGCTTCGGCGACTACCAGCGCCAGCTCTTCCTGATGGACCACGCGGGACTGCCGCTGAAGACGGTGCTGGAACAGCTCGACCTGCTCGGCGAGGAGGTCGTCCCCGTACTGCGCAAGGAGTTCGCGAACCTGCGGGCGGCCGGGGTGCCGGACGGGCCGCTGCACCCGGCCGTCTCCGCACCGGAGAAGACCGTGAACGAGAAGAAGGAGGTCTGACGATGACCACCGCGCCGCTCGCCTCCAGCACCGCGGAGCCGTTGAAGCTGGTCGCCGTGTCGGCCGGTCTCGGCAAGCCGTCCTCGACGCGCCTGCTGGCCGACCGGCTGGCGGAGGCGTCGGTGCGCGCCCTCGCCGCCGAGGACCGCAAGGCCGAGGTCCAGGTCGTCGAGGTGCGCGAACTGGCCGTCGACATCGCGAACAACCTGGTCACCGGCTTCCCTTCGGGCGCGCTCGGCGCGGCGCTGGCCGCGGTGAGCGGCGCGGACGGGGTGATCGCGGTGACCCCGGTGTTCGCCGGTTCGTACAGCGGGCTGTTCAAGTCGTTCTTCGACCTGGTCGAACCCGACGCGCTCACCGGGACGCCCGTGCTGCTCGCGGCCACCGGCGGGACCGCCCGCCACTCGCTCGCGGTGGAGCACGCGATGCGGCCGCTGTTCTCGTACCTCCACGCGCTGACCCTGCCGACCGCCGTGTTCGCCGCGACGGACGACTGGGGCGCGGGGGCCGACACCCACGCGGGCGGACTGCCGGCCCGTATCGAACGGGCGGGCGGGGAGTTCGGCCGGCTGCTCCAGGGGCGGACGGCACGCGCGGAAGGCCCTCGCGGTACGGAAGGTGCGGGAGGCACGGGAGACATGGGCGGCACGGGAGGCGTGGGAGGCGAGGGCGACGACGAGGTGGTCCCCTTCGAGCAGCTTCTCGCGAACGTGACGCGCTGACCCGATCGACGAACGAGGGCCCGTTGTCAGTGGGGCCTCCTATCGTTTGGGTATGACCCCTGCTCTCATCGGGCGTGACCACCCCATGGGTGTCCTCCGGGCGGAGATCGCCCGGACCGCGGACAGCCATGGGGGACTCACGCTGGTCACGGGGGAAGCGGGCATCGGCAAGACCGCGCTCGTCACGCGGGCCGCGCACGAGGCGCGGCGGCGCGGGGCGCTCGTCGTCGGCGGCTCGTGCTGGGACTCCGACAGCGCGCCGGGTTACTGGCCGTGGGTGCAGGTGCTGCGGGGGCTGCGGCGCGGGGTCGGGGAGGAGCGCTGGGCGGAGGTCGAGAGCGCGGCGGGCGGGCAGCTCGCGGTGCTGCTGGGCGAGCCCCCGTCCCCGGCCGGGCTCCCGCCTCCGGCTCCGGACCGGGACCGGGACGAGGACCGGGGCCGGGACGAGGACGCCTTCGCGCCGGACCGGGAGGACGCCTTCGCGCTGTACGACGCGGTGACCACGGCCCTGGTCACCGTCTCACAGGACCGCCCCGTCGTGGTCGTCCTGGACGATCTGCACCGGGCGGACAGCGCCTCCCTCCGGCTCCTCGAATTCGCCGCGCAGCACGCCTGGTTCGAGCGGCTGCTGCTCGTCGGGGCGTACCGGGACGTGGAGGTGGAGGCGGCGGACCATCCGCTCCAGCCGCTGATCCTCCCGCTGGTCGCGCGCGCGACGACGACGGTGACGCTGACGGGGCTCGACCGGGACGGCGTGGGTGCGCTGCTGGCGCTCACCGCCGGGCGGGAGCCGGACGCGGCCGTCATGGCCGAGGTGCACCTGCGGACCGGCGGCAATCCCTTCTTCGTCGAGCAGACGGCCCGGCTCTGGTGCAGCGGCAGCCCGCTCTCCGCGGTGGCGCCCGGGGTGCGCGAGGCGGTGCGCAGCCGGCTCGCCCAACTCCCGCCGCCGGTGTACGCGTTACTGACCTCGGCCGCCGTGCTCGGCCGGGAGTTCCACCGCGGGGTGCTGGCGGGCGTCGCGGCCGAGCCCGTGCCGCGGGTGGACCGGCTGCTGGAGCGCGCGATGGCGGCCCGGGTGGTGGTGGGCGCGCGGTCGGGGCGGTTCGCCTTCGCGCACGATCTCGTACGGGAGGCGCTGTACGAATCGCTCCCCGAACCGGACGTACGGCGCCGGCACGCCGCGGTCGTCCGCGCCCTGGACGCCGATCCCGCCCTCACCGCCCAACTGCTGCCCGCCGAGCTGGCCCGGCACGCCTATCTGGCCGGCGCCGCGCTGGAGCGTGACCGCAGGCTGGACCTGCTGCTGGCGGCGGCGCGGGACGCCTCCAGCAGGCTGGCCGGCGAGGAGACCCTCGGCCACTACCGGCGCGCGTTGCGGATCGCCGAGGGGAGCGCGGAAGGCAGCACGGAAGGAAGCACGGAGGGAAATGCGGGAGAGAGCACGGAGGGAAATGCGGAGCCGGAACCGGCGCCGGGGCGGGCGCGGGCGAACGCGGACGGGCCGGGCCGGGGGGAGGGCGAGCCGGGCGATCCGCGCCGGGCCGTGCTGATCGCGCTGGACCTCGGCGGGGAGTTGCGGAACTACGGCGAGGAGGAGGAAGCCTGGCGGTACTTCGAACGGGCCGCCCTCCCGGCCCGCGAGCTGCGGGACGCCGAGTTGCTGGCCCGGGTGGCGATCACCCTGCACCGGCGCGGCGGGGTCCCCGGGCACGAGGCACAGACCGCCCGGCTGCTCCGGGAGGCCCACCGCACCCTGATCGGCGGCGAGGCCGATCCGCGGCAGCTCGACCCGGCGCAGCTCGCGCAGGAACTGACCATACGGTCCACGGCGTTGGCGCGCCGCGGCGAGGACGACGACGCGCTCGCCTTCTCGCTCTGGGCGCGGCACGACACGATCTGGGGCCTGGGCACGGCGGCCGAACGGCTCGTGCTCACGGACGAGATGACCGCCATCGCCCGCCGCACGGGCGACCGTGACATGGAGGTGCACGCGACGGCGATGCGCTGGGTCACGCTGCTGGAGCTGGGCGATCCGCGCTTCCACGCGGAACTCCGCGCCTATGTCACGCTGGCCGGGCGGACGGGCAAGCGCCGCTTCGAGCTCGGCAGGGCCATCGACCTGTCCATGGCCGCGTCCCTCGCGGGCCGCTTCGACGAGGCGGAGGAGCTGCTGGCCGAGGCGCTGGAGCCATGGCGCGAGCACGCGCCGTACGGGTTCATCAGCGCGCACCTGGACTGGGCGCTCAAGCTGCTCCGGGGCCGCTTCGACGCGGCGGACACGGTGGTCGGGGCGCTGGCCGGGCTGGGCCATCCGTATCCACGGCTGCCGGCGGCGCTCACGGCGCTGGAGCGCGGTGACACCGCGAGCGCGGTCCGGTATCTCCGCGAGACGGAGGCCGGCGCCGACCCTCCTTTCCCGCGTGTCTTCGCCCCGCTGTGGCTGCGTTTCCGCGCCCAGGCGGCCGCCGCGTCCGGCGACGAGGCGCTGATCGGCCGCGCGCGGGCCGCGCTCGCGCCGTACGCGGGCCAGTGGATGGTCTCCCTGTACGGCTGCGACATCAGCGGCCCCGTCGATCTCTGGCTCGGTGTGCTGGCCGCCGCGAGCGGCCGCCCGGACGAGGCGGTAACGGCGCTGACGGCCGCCCGGGACGCGGCGGACCGGCTCGGAGCGGCCCCGTGGTCGCACCGCGCGACCACAGCCCTCACGGCGGCCCTGCGCAACCGCGACCACAACGGCAACCGCTCCTCCTCCCCGGCAGCCACGGACACCCCCGCCCCGGCGCCCGTGTCCGCCGAGCCGCCCGTGTCCGCCGAGCCGCCCGCGCCACCCCCCGCACCGGTCCCCGCGGCCCGAGTGCCGTCCCCCCGGGCCGAGTTCCGGCGGGACGGCACGGTCTGGTCGCTGGCCTTCGCGGGGCGGGCGATCCATGTGCCCGACGCCAAGGGGTTACGGGACCTGCACACGCTCCTCGGCCACCCGGGCACCGACCTGCCCGCCGGGGAACTCCTCGCCCCCGAGGGCGGCCGCGTCGTGGCCGCGACCCGGGCACTGGGCGGCGACGCGGTACTGGACGAGACCGCCAAGGCCGCCTACAAACGCCGACTGACGGAGCTGGACGAGGAGATCGACCGGGCCTCCGTACGAGGGGACACGGACCGCGCCGCCGAGGGCGACCGGGAGCGGCGGGCGCTGCTGGACGAGCTGCGCCGGGCGGCGGGTCTCGGCGGCCGGACCCGGCGCCTCGGTGACGAATCCGAGCGGGCCCGCAAGGCGGTCACCGCCCGGATCCGCGACACGCTGCGCAAGCTCGACACCCTCCACCCCGAACTCGCCGCCCACCTGCGGGCGTCGGTGTCCACGGGCACCACCTGCGCCTACCGCCCCGTCCCGACCGCCCCACCCCTCACCTGGCACCTCTGACCGGTCCCGGCACTCACAGTGGTACGACGTCCGCCACCACGCACGCGATGTTGTCCGCCCCTCCCGCGTGACAGGCCAGCTCGATCAGCTCCCGCACGGCCGGCTCGGGTCCGGCGGCCGCGGCGACCGTACCGCGGATCACGTCCGCGTCCACCGCCGTGAACAGACCGTCCGAGCAGAGCAGATACCGGTCGTCGGCGCGCACGTCATGGACGCGCAGTTCGGGCCGGGCCATCTCCTCGCTGCCGTCGAGCGCCCGGAGCAGCATCGCCCGCTGAGGGTGCGAAGCCGCTTCCTCGGGGCTGAGGCTGCCCGCGTCGATCATCGACTGCACCACGGTGTGGTCATGGGTGATCTGGAAGAACTCACCGTCCCGCAGCAGATAGGCGCGGGTGTCCCCGACATGGACCAGCGCGAGCCGCGAGCCGGTCCACAGCAGCGCCGTGAGCGTCGTGCCGGAGTCGGCGAACCCGTCGACGGCCCGGTTCGCCTCCTCCACCGCCTCGGCGAGAGTGCTCAGCAGGTCGTCCCCGTCCCGGGCCTCCGGTCCCGTCCCTGGCAGCGACTTGAGCACCTCGACCGCGGCCTCGGACGCCGGGGCGCCCTCGCGCCCGTAGCCGTCCGCGACCGCCAGCAGCCGCGCACCCGCGTACGCCGTGTCCTGGTTGATCTCCCGGACCAGGCCCCGGTCGGATCGCGCCGCGTACCGGAGACCGAGCCGGGCGGCGGGAGAAGAAGCGGACGAAGCGTTGGACGAAGCGTTGGACGAAGAGATGGGAGGGAGTTCGGATGATGACATGGCGGTGACGTCCTTCCCTGCCGGATTCCCCGACAGATGGCCGATGAGGAAGGTCGCCAGATCCCGGCGGGCGGCCGTCTCGGCCTCCACCTGGATCCAGTACGTCTCGATGTCCCGCGCCGCGGCGTCCGCGTCCGTCTCACGGAGGTCGCACACGTACCGGATGCGAGCCAGCGGCATCCCGATCCGCCGCAGCCACGCCACCAGCCGGGCCCGGTCCAACTGAGCCTCGTCGTAGTACCGGTAGCCGGTGTACGCGTCGACCCGGGCCGGTCGCAGCAGCCCCAGTTCGTCGTAGCGCCGCAGCGCCTTCGCGGACAGCCTGGACACACGGGCGAACGCACCGATCGTCAGCGAACCGGGATCCGGCGCCGGGCCCATGCTTCCTCCCTCGTACCGGGCTCCGTGCCCGGCCCCACCGATGCTGGGGCTTCCCCGCGGAGGAAGGTCAAGGGAGCGGGTCATCTTCGGTTGTAGAAGGTCATCTCCGGTTGTAGAAGCGCATCGTGACCGTACCGAACGCGATCAGCAGGACCGCCGACCAGCCCAGCGTCCAGGCGATGGCGGCCGTCGGCCAGTTGCCCGCCATCAGTTCCCGCACCGCTGTGGCCACATGGCTGACCGGGCTGTTGTTGACGAACGCCTGGAGCCAGCCCGGCATGGTCTTCGGATCGACGAAGACATTGCTCAGGAAGGTCAGCGGGAAGATCACCATCATGCTGACGCCCATCACGGACTTCTCGCTGCGCAGCATCAGCCCGAACATCGTCCAGACCCAGGAGAACGAGAACGCGAAGACGAGCAGCAGCACCACGCCCGCCACGACCCCCGGGGCGCCGCCCTGGGGGCGGTAACCGATGAGGATGCCGACGCCGAGCATGACGGCCGACGCGATCACATAGCGGACGACGTCGCCGAGGAGATAACCGACCATCGGCGCCGGGCGCCAGATGGGAAGCGTGCGGAAACGGTCGAAGACGCCCTTCCCGATGTCGGTGTTGACCGCGACGCCCGTGTACATCGTGACCATCACGACGCTCATCACCAGGATCCCCGGCAGCAGGAACTGGATGTACTCCGCGACCGAACCGGCCAGCGCACCGCCGAAGAGGTACGAGTACAGCAGCACCATCATGATCGGGAAGGCCGTGACGTCGAAGAGCTGCTCCGGCACGTGCTTGATCTTGAGCATGGTGCGCCAGCCGAAGGCCAGCGAGGCGGTGAGCCCGCTGGGCCGGGCCGGCCGGTCCTGGTCGACCAGCAGCCCCGCCAGGTCCTCCACCGTGGGGGACGTCTGCGCGGGATCCACGAAATCGGGCGCGTGCTGCGTCTGTGTGACCCCGGTACTCATACCGCCGCCTCCTCCTTCGTCGCCGGATCCACCCTGTCCGCCTGTCCGTCCCTCCGTTTGTTCGCCTGTCTGTCGTCCTGCCTGCTCTCCTGTCTGTCGTCCCGCCTGCTGTCCTGGCCTCCGGCCGGCTTGCTCTCGGTGAGGGCGAGGAACACCTCGTCCAGACTCGGCTGGCCCAGCGCGAAGTTGTCGACCGTGATCCCGGCGCGGGCCAGCTCCGCCAGCGCCCGCGCGGCCTGTTCCGCCGCGCCCCTCTCGGCGCTGTGGCCGTTGACCGTCGCCGTCAGCGCCACCGGGTCGGGGTCGAGCTGCACGGCCGTGTCGAGCGCGCGCGCCAGCACGCGCTCGGCCTCCGTCCGCTGCCCGGGGTCCCGCAGCCGCAGATGGACCGCCCCGGCGCCGACCGACGCCTTCAGCTCGCCCTTCGTGCCCTCGGCGATCATCCGGCCGCGGTCGATCACCGCGATACGGGAGGCCAGCTGATCGGCCTCGTCCAGATACTGCGTCGTCAGCAGCACCGTCGTGCCGTGCGCGACGACGGCCCGCACGATGTCCCACACCTGATTGCGGCTGCGCGGGTCGAGACCGGTCGTCGGCTCGTCGAGGAAGAGCAGGTCCGGCGTGTTGAGGATGGACGCGGCGATGTCGATACGGCGCCGCATCCCGCCCGAGTAGTGCTTGACCTGGCGCCCCGCCGCCTCCGCGAGACCGAACGCCGCCAGCAGCCGCGCCGCCCGCTCCCGCGCCGCCCGGCCGGAATGGCCGAGGAGCCGGCCGAGGAGCACCAGGTTCTCCGTACCCGTCAGATCCTCGTCGACCGACGCGTACTGACCCGTGAGACTCACCCGGCCGCGCACCGCGTCCGCGTCCTTCCGTACGTCCTTGCCGAAGACCCGCGCCTCGCCCCCGTCGGGCCGGAGCAGCGTCGCCAGCATCCTGACGAGGGTCGTCTTGCCCGCCCCGTTCGGCCCGAGGAGCCCGTAGACCGTGCCCGCCGGCACGGCGAGATCGACTCCGTCGACGGCCCGGTTCGCGCCGAAGACTTTCACCAGCTCTCTGGTCTCGATCGCCAGATCAGTGCTCATTACCGTTTCCTCGCGCATTCGACACTCCGCCACCCCCTCACCACTCAGGCGCGAGACACGACCGCGCGGTCCGCCAGATCGGATCTGGCGGACCGCGCGGCAAATCGCTCGGACCTCAGGGTTCTCGCGTGTAGAAGCGGTAGAACGTGGCAATGACCGTCCCCACGCCGATCGCGAGGCCGATCGCCGAGGACAGCAGCACGCTCTGCCCGGTGAGGCTGTAGAGGAAGCCGATGGATCCGCCCACCAGCACACCCCAGGCCGCGGCCCGCAGTTCACGGATCAGGAGGTGCTGCACCCGGAGCAGCCCGAAGAGCAGCAGTGCGAAGGCCGCCCCCGAGATCAGCGCCAGGGCCAGCTGTCCCCAGGTCGCGGGGCCGCCGCTGCGCGCGATCTCCTGCGCGTACGCGCCGTACGCGATGCCCAGGAGGAGCGGGACGCCGATGGCGAGCGGGGAGACGCGCCCGCGGACACCCGTGTGCCGGCGTCGGTCGGGTGCGGCGGTGGTGGCGGGTGTGGCAGTGGTGGCAGAGGTGTCATGCGTACGATGCGCCCCTCGTGTGCGGAACGGCGCGCCACCGTGCCGCCCCGGCAGCCGGACAGGTGTGGCCATGACCGGGAACTCCTTCCCTCACACCCCCCGCACCCCCCACTTCTCCAGGGCACACCCGCCCGCCGTGCCCGTCAAGCCCGTTCCTCCCCCTTTCGTCTCCCTTCGCTTCCCTTCGCTTCCCTTGGCTTCCCTTCGCTCCTCTTTCTCCTCTCACCGGGTCGGCGGCGCACCGCTCGCGTCGCCCGGCCGCGCCACGTTCCCTTGAGATGTGCGGACCATTCACCGGACCTCCCTCTCCACGGCGCTGATCCTCCTGCTGACGGTCCTCACCCCGCTCAGCGCGATCGCCGCCTGGGCCGATCTGGAGATCGGCGACACCCACCGCTTCGTCGCGACGACCGCGCCGCTCGCCTCCGACCCCGCGGTACGGAACGCTCTCGCGGACCGGATCACGGACCAGGTCATGTCGGAGATCGCCAACGGCGGGTTCAATGTGGGGCCGCTCCAGGACGACCTGCAACGCGCGATGCGTGGCCTGCTGCACGACGCCGTGCTCTCCTTCACCGAGTCCGGCGCCTTCAGGAACGCGTGGCGGACGGCTGTACGCGCCACCCACTCCACCGTGGAACGGGCCCTGACCGAGGGGCGCGGTAACGCCGTGACCCTTGATCTGGCGCCTGTCGTCCGGCAGGTGAAGAGCCAACTGGTCGCGGACGGGGTGCCCTTCGCCGACCGGATCCCCGTGCAGGACACCCGGATCGTCGTCGTGGAGGCCAACGGGCTCGGCGTCTGGCGCGATGTCACCGAGGGGCTGCGCGCCGCCGGGATCTGGCCCGCCGTGGGCACGGCGCTGCTCGCGGCGGCGGCCGTCCCGCTCGCCGCGTCCGGCCGTCGGGGCCGGGCGGTGACGGGCGTCGGTCTGGCGGTCGCGGCGGGCGGGGCGCTGCTGGTCGTGGTCGTCGCGGTGACGCGGGGGACCGTACTGCGGGATCTGCCGGACAACGGCGACCGGTCGGCCGGCGCCGCGTTCTACGACGCGCTGACCGGCTCGCTCCGGGCCACCGGCTGGGCCCTGCTGGCCGCCGGGCTCCTGCTGGCCCTGGCGGCGTGGCTGACGGGGCGACTGCGGCCGGCGGGACGGCTGCGCCGAGGTGTACGGACGGGCCCCGAAAGCCCTCCCGAAGGCCCTCCCGACGGCCCCCGTGACGCCTGGTGCACTGCCCACCCCGAGGCCCTCCACGACGCCCGCCACGACGCCCGCCACGCCTGACTTTACTAAATCTTTATGCCGATAACGCCCAACCGAATGTCCCTTTTGTGCCGTTTGGAGCACCATGGGGATATGAGCCAGAACACAGCACAGCGGCCCCCCACCACGGGCATGGGCACAGGCACAGGCACTGGTACTGGAATGGGCATGGGAACCACCGGGGTAGGAACCGGAACCGGAGCCCATGCGGAAAGGAAGGCCGCTTGGGCAGTTGGCGGTAGCTTCTTCGCCGGCGTACTCCTGCTGGTGACCGGAGTGACAGACATTCTCCAGGGGATAGCGGCGGTCAGGAGGAACACCTTCCTCAACGCCGCGGGCTACACCTACTCGTTCAACCTGACGTCGTGGGGCTGGATCCACATTGCGATAGGCATCGTGCTCTGCCTCGTGGGTATGGCGATCCTCGGGCGGGCCAGGTGGGCGCGGTACGCGGGTATAGGAATTGCGTCGCTGAATCTGATCGCGCAGTTCATGTACCTGCCGCACCAGCCGGTGTGGGCCATCATCGGCATGGCACTGTCGGCGTTCATCATCTGGGCGCTGGCCACGGACCGAGGCGTTCTCGGAACCGAAGCCGGAGCCGGAACGGGCGCCAGAACCTGACGGTTCGGCACGCCGGAACAGAGAATCCCCCACCCATCTCGCGGGAACAGCGTCATCGCTGTTCCCGCATTCACACGTGTGCTCCGTGCGTCCGTACGGCTTGAGGAAAGATGGAGACCTCCAGCAGGCCGAGCGCGAGAGGCCACCCCCTTTGAGTGACACGAGCGGCACGAACGAGACGCCCCGCAAGGACCGTACGGATCCACCGGCTCAACCGGTGCTGTCGGAGACACCGTCACCGCCGGACACACCGTCACCGCCGCTCGCCCGTCCCCTCCCCCAGCGCCTGCTGGTCGGCGCCACCGGTCTGTTCCTCCTCGCCGCCACCGTCCTGCTCGGCTGCCGCGCCCTCGGCAGCGACGGCGTCACCCCCGTACCGCAACTCCTCGCGTTCCTGCCCTGGCTGCTCGCCCCCGCCACCCTCGCCCTGCTCCTCACCGCACTGCTGCGCTGGCGCGCCGGGGCGGTCTGGGCGCTGGTGGTGATCGGCGCCGTGGGATGGTTCCTGCGGCCGTACGAAACAGGCACCGGCTCCGAAGTCAGGGCGGCGGGCGCCGTGTCCGGCTCCGGCGGCACCGCGCCGACCACGCTGAAGGTGCTGACGTCCAACGTCGAGTTCGGGCAGGCCGCGTCCGGCCTGGTCGAGACGATCCGGCGCGAGAAGCCCGACCTCATATTCGTCCAGGAGTGCGAATTCGACTGCACGCGCCTCCTCGACGGACGCATACCGGCCGCCGACTACCCGTACCGGAACATGGTCAGGGCCGGCGGCGCCGAAGGGTCCTCGATCCTGTCCCGCTTCCCGCTCACCGACACCGCGGGCCTCCCCGGCACCCTCGCCATGCCCGGCTCCGCGGCGCGCATCGGGGACCGCACGGTGCAGCTCCAGCTCGCCCACCCGCTGCCGCCGATCCCGGGCATGGTCGACGACTGGCGGACGGAACTGGGCCGTATCCGTGCCTACGCCGCCGCGCAGGAGGCGGCCGGCGCGCCGCTGATCCTCGCCGGGGACTTCAACGCCACCCGCGACCACGCCGTGTTCCGCGCCCTCCTGGACGCGGGCCGGCTCCGCGACAGCGCGCTCCTGGCGGGCGCGGGCCACACCCCGTCCTGGCCCTCGGACGTGCCGCGGCCGCTGGGCGCCCAGATCGACCACGTACTGGTCAGCGACGACTTCTCGGTACGGAGCGCCCGCTTCCTGGACCTGGCGGACACCGACCACCGGTCGCTGCTCGTCACCCTCGAACTGCACTGACCCGACTCGTCACGCACCTCGCGTACCTCTCGTACGTCACGCACCTCTCGTACGTCACGCACCTCTCGTACGTCACGCTGTCATCATGGGAGAACATTCCGAGAGCAGTGTCCCGAGCGGCGCCTCCGGCGCGGGTCCGCCCTCGCCACGCCGCCCCGCCGCGCCCCCGTGGCTGCTCGCGGGCCTGCGGCCCAGTTCCGCGCCCGTCCCCTGGGCCGCCGCCGCCCGGGCCTCCGTCGGCATGGCCACGCCGCTCGCGGTGGGGATCGCCGCCGACCGGCCCGCCTATGGGGCGCTGGCCTCGCTGGGCGCCCTGTACGGCGTCATCGGCGACACCGCGGACGCGTACCGGATGCGTATCTTCAACATCGCGGTCCCGCAGTTCTTCGGCGCCGTCGGTGTCACGCTCGGCACGCTCGTCTTCGGCCGGGGCTGGTGGGCGGTCGGCGTTCTCACTCTGCTCGCGCTCGTCTCCGGAATGATCTCCTCCATCGGCGCGGTCGCCTCGTCCTCCGGGCTCCTGCTCCTCCTCTTCGCCGTGCTGGGCGCCGGGCTCGCGATGCCCGAGCCGTGGTGGGTGGCGCCGCTCCTGTTCACCCTGGGCGGGCTCTTCGTCCTTCTGCTGTCGCTGCTGGCCTGGCCGTTGCGCGGGCTGGAACCGGAACGGGCCGCCGTCGCCGGTACGTACCGCGCCGTGGCCGACCTCCTCGCGGTGGCGGGCCGTCAGCAGCCCGCGGCCGGCACTCCGTACAACGCGCGGGGCGCGTACGGGACATCCGGCACGCACGGCACGCACGGCACGTACGACACGAGGCGTCAGGCCGTCACCGACGCCCTCAACCACGCGTACGACCTGGTTCTCGCCCGCCGCGCCCGCGAGCACGGCCGCTCGGAACCGCTCGTGCGGCTGCTCGCCCAACTCAACGTCGTCATCCCGCTGGTGGAGGCCGCCCCCGCCGCCCATCAGCGCGGCCGTCCGCTGCCGGACGCGGTGCCCGCCGCCGTACGGGAGCTCGCGGACGCGGTGGCCGAAGGCCGTACGGACCGCGCGCGCCCCGCGCCGGAGCCCGCGCGGCCCGACCCGACGCGCCCCGGCGCCACCTCGGCCGAACGGGCCGTCGACGCCGCGCTCCGCCACGCCACGTCCGTCGTGCACCACGCCGAGCCCGACCCGGACAACGTCGACGACCGGCTCGGCCGCCCCGCCGCCCTGCGCGTCCGCGCCCGGCGCGCCACCCGTGACGTCCTGCTCTCCGGGGACTCCTGGCGGTACGGACTGCGCCTCGCCCTCTGCATCGGGCTCTCCCAGGCGCTGGTGTCCCTCGTCCCGGTGCCGCGCTCGTACTGGGTGGCCCTCACCGTCACCTTCATCCTCAAGCCGGACTACGGTTCGGTCTTCTCCCGCGCGGTGCTGCGCGCCCTCGGCACGGTGGCGGGGCTGGTCGTCGCGGCGGTGATCCTCTCCCACGTCGCGCGCGGCTGGTGGGACGTGGCGGTGATGCTGGTCATCGCGGGGCTCGTGCCCGCGATGACGGTGAAGGGCTACGCCTTCCAGACGGCCGCCGTCACCCCTGTCATCCTGCTTCTCTCCGACCTCCTCAGCCACGAGGGGTCCGGGCTGCTGCTCACGCGCTTCGTCGACTCGATGATGGGGTGCGCGATCGCCCTGGTCGCGGGCTATCTGCTCTGGCCGGAGAGCTGGCACACCCGGATCGGGGACCGGCTGGCGGACGCGGTCGAGGAGACGGCGGAGTACGTACGGTGCGCGTTCGCCGCGGCGCCCGACGCCGACCGTGCGGAACGGGTGCGCACGCGCCGCCGCATCTACCGCGATCTCTCCGTCGTCCGCACCGAGTTCCAGCGCGCCCTGACGGAGCCCCCGCCCACCGGTACGCGCGCCAGGGCCTGGTGGCCGCTGCTCGTCGCCGTCGAACGCGTCGTGGACGCCACGACGGCGGCCCGGGTCCGCGTCGACCACGGCGCCCCGCCGCCCGCCCCCGCCGAGACCGCCGCGATCGAGCGCCAGTTGCGGGAAATGGCGACCGGTATGCGCTCCAGCGACGTCCTGGTGGAGGTACGGGCGGAACTCGGCGGCGACGAGAAGGGCGTACTGGCCCCGCTGCGCCACGAGGTACGGGCGGCCCGCGCCATCGCCTCCCCGCAGCGGCGCCCGGGCCTCACCGGCACCACCGGGCTCACCGGTCGCGCGAGGTGACTCCCGGCACGTAGGGTCTGTCGTTTGGATCATGCTGGGCTCGCGTGCCCGCAGCGACATCAGCCGCTACCGCGGCGGGCCGCGCCTCGCCGCGTTGACGGCGGATACGGGGGAGCCGACGCTCACGCGTCGCCTCCCTCCTCGGCCTTGCGATCCACGGCACCAACAGCGACATCAGCCGCTGACGCGGCGGGCGCTCCCTGATCCAGCCTGATCCAAACGACAGACCCTAGCCCCGCGTACCCCCGCCGGGCACCTTCAGCAGCGCCCAGACCCGCTTCCCGGGCCCCCTGCGCGGCGCCACGCCCCAGTCGTCGGCCAGCGCCGCGACGAGCGCGAGCCCCCGCCCGCACTCGTCGTCCGTGCCCGGCACGCGCGGTCTCGGCAGACGGTCCCCCGCGTCCTCGACCTCCACCCGGAGCAGCCCCTCCGCGTGGTACAGGGTGACGGCGATCTCCCGGCCCGGCGGACTGCCGTGCCGCAGCGCGTTGGTGACCAGCTCGGACAGGAGCAGGGCCGCGGTCTCGCCCGGATCCCCGGGCAACCCGATCCGCGTGTGCAGGACTTCGCGGGCCCGGCCGACGCTACGGGGGTGACTGGGGAGCCGGAACGTGACGTATCGGCCCTGCGGATCGCGCTGTTCGTCGTCGTGCTTCATGGGGGCGTCGTGGTTCATGCGACAAAACTTCCCCGTAACAGGACATTTACGTTCTCCGGCCCGAATATCTCCATCCGAAGTCCGCCGCCCGCCGGAAGCCCGCCTCGCTCCAGGGGTCCCGCCGCCCGCCCGAGGTCAGAAACCGGGGAAGACGCGCCGCAGGTCGTCCAGGGTGATCGCGTCGCCGGTGAGCACCACCGAGGCGGGGGTGTGGTCGGGGGCGTGGCGGCCGGTGACCGCGCGGAGCCACCACTCGGCCGGGGCGGTGAGGACACCGTCCGGCCGCTCGGGGGTGTCGCCGACCGTGGCGGCGTCGCCGAGTTCGAGGCCGAACGCGTGGTCCGGGGAGGTGAGGCGGACGGCGAGCGCGACCCGGCGGCCGTCGAGAGCGGCCGGCTTGGCGAGGAAACCGAGGAGCGCGCCGGTCTGGTCGAGGAGCAGCCGGGTCGCCTCGGGCGCCAGCACCGCCGTGGAGTCGAAGCCGACCCTGACGTCCCACGCGTGATGCGTGAACTCGCTGAGCCGCATGGTGGCCGCGGTGGCCACGTCGACCGGCGCGGGCAGGAAGCCCAGGTCGACACGGAGGTCCGCGCGGGTCTGCGCGTCCAGACCCTCGTACCGCCGGACCAGTGCCTCGTCGGCTTCGAGGAAGCGCTCGGCCCGCTCGGCGGGCGTCATCGCGTCCCAGCGCGCCCAGACGGAGCGGTTGAAATCACCGTCGGGGCGTTCCGTGCCGTTCAGGGCGCTTTCGAGGACGGCGAGGTTGATCTCGGCGCCGCTGCCGAGATGGCTCAGCACCTGCGACACGTCCCATTCCGAGGCCCCGGTGGCGTGGGTGAGGTCGTCCGCGGTGAAGCCGCGCACGAGGGACGCCAGTTCGTCGTGTCCGGTACGCAGGGCCTTGATCGTCAGGTCGGCGCGGTCGGTCGTCATTGCTGTGGTCTCCGTCATCGGCGAGGCAGGGGTCGGGAAGCAGGGCGTAAGGGAGAGGCAGAAGGAGGGGCAGAAAGAGGGTGAGGAGGTACGGGGCCGGTCACGCTACCGCGCGGGCGAAGCGGAGGGTGGCGTTGACGGTCGTCAGGCCGCGCATCATCCCCATCTGGTTCCACCCGATGCCGAACTGGGCGCGGTCGACGACGAACTCGGTCTCCAGCGTGACCGCGCCGGCGTCCGCCCGTACGACCCGCGCGGTCAGCGTCTGGGGCCGGCCGACGCCGCGCACGGTGAGCTCGCCGGTCACCTGGACGGTGTCGTCCGGACGGAGCTCGGCGCCGTGGACGGCGAAGGTGAGGGCGGGGTGGTTGTCGGCGTCGAAGAAGTCCGCGTGGCGCAGGTGCTGGTCACGCTTGGCGTGCTTGGTGTCGAGGGAGGCGGCGTCGAGCGTGATCGTGCCCTGGGCGGAACCGCCGGCCCGGACCTCGCCCTCGCCGCTCACGGAGGTGAAGGTTCCCTTGACGGTGACCAGGCCCCACATCGTCTTCTGCTGTACGGCGACGACGGAGGCGGCCTGGTCGAGCCGCCACAGGCCGGTTTCGACGGCGACGGTCATGAGAGCGCTCCTTATGAGGGACGGTATGACGAAACGCAGGACGGCACGGGCCCACCGACGGCACGGGCCACCGACGGCATTGGTCATCCAAATTTGAACAATGTCACCGTAGCCCGTAATCCAAATATGAACAACCTACTCCTCCAAAATTGGACGACCGATAGAATGGGCCCCATGCCGGAACCCTCCGACCCCCCAGCCGCACCCGAGTGCCCCGCGTCCCGGGGGGACGCGCTGCTGCCGCCCGAGCTGCGCGCCTGGATGCACCTCCTGGCGGCGGCCGGCGTGGTCGAGCAGCGGCTGCGCTCGGACGTCAAGGCGGCCCTCGGGGTCTCGCACGACGAGTTCCTCGTGGTGTGCCTGCTCGCGGACCAGCCGGAGGCCAGCCTCCGGATGACCCGGATCGCCGAACTCCTGGGCCGCCCGAAGACCCGGCTGACCTACCAGGTCGCCTGTCTCCAGCGCGCCGGGCTGGTCACCCGCCGGTCGGTCTCCTGCGACAAGCGCGGCATCGAGGTCGCCCTCACCGACAAGGCGCGCCGCGTCCTGGGCGAGGAGTTCCCGGCCCTGGCCGCCGCCGTCGTCCAGGCACTCGCCGAGGACATCGACCCCACCCAGCGCGCCGCGCTCTGCGGGCTGCTGCCGCCCACCCGCGCGGAGGGCGCCCCGTAACCCTCGCCGGCGCCCGGACGGCTGCCGCCGCGGCTACGCCCCGACCCCGGCCGTGGCCACGGCGGCTTCGAAACACGCCCTACGCCCCGGCCCCCGGCCGTTCCGCGACGGTCCGGCACGCGGCGTCGCCGGCCGCCGCACAGGCATGTCCTTCTCCCATCGAAGACGGCGCCCGCGGTCCGTTCGTCGAGGACCGCGAGGCGCCCGGGCCGACGGGCCGGGTACCGGCCGTGCCGGCAGCGTGCCGGAGCCGGCGGTTTCGCTTCCCGCGCCGGAGTCGGTTACATCGGCGAAAGGTGCGGAGGCGTGAGCAGGGGCGGCAGGGAAGGCAGGGGGACAGGAGAGGAGAGGAGAGGAGAGGAGAGAGCCGAGAAGGCTAGGAGGGCTGGGCCTCCGGTCCGGCGGCGGGACCCTTCCGCCAGACGAAGACCTCGGTGCTCGGCACGCGGCCGGAGAACCGGCCGGACGAGGAGACCCGCCACAGCAGTCGGCGCAGGTCCGCATCGAACGCGTCACGACGGGCGCCGAACAGGTGCGGGGCCGAGAACGACATCGAGAACACGCCCGCGACGGCGTCGTCCACCGTACGGTCCAGCGGCTGCCCGCCGGGCACGACATGGCGTTCGGGACCGGAGAACCCCGCCCGTGCGAACACCGCCGCCTCGCCGCCGGGCGTTCCGTGCGGCAGCACCCCGCGGCCGGCCCGCCGGACCGGTCCCAGGTACTCCCTGACCAGTTCCCCGATCGCCGCGTCGGGCACGGCCGGATACGGTAAACCACCAACAGAGCCGACAGAGCCGACGGGCCCGGCGGACCGGTCCGCCGACTTCAGGTCCGCGACGTGCGCCAGCGCCCCGCCGGGAAGGAGCATGTCCCGGATGGTCGCCGCCACCCTCTCCTGGTCCATCCAGTGGAAGGACTGGCCGAACGTCGCGACGGTGAACGTCCCGAGCCCCAGCGGCAGTTCCTCGGCCCGCGCCCGCACCCACCGCGTCCTGCCGGCCACTCCGGTCCCGGCCGCGCCACGCTCCGCCTCGGCGATCATCCCGGCGTCCGGGTCCACCCCGACGGTCTCGCGGAACGCGTGCGCCAGGCCCAGTGCGAGGGTGCCCGGTCCGCACCCCACGTCGATGAGGCGTCCACGCCCGTCGAGTCCGAGCACATCGGCGAGCACGTCCACCAGTCCGGGGGCGTACGGTGGTCTCCCGCGCCGGTAATAGGGCGCCGTGCCCTGGAACAGCGTCTCGTCCCACTCCCAGCCGGCCACCATGTCCGTTCACCACTCCTCGAAGAGATCATCCGCCGGTCCGGCCGCCCGATGATTCCACGGCTCGACCGGGCCCGCCGAACCCTTTTCACAGACGCACGGCCCCACGAACACACGAACACACGAGCACACGGACGCACGAACGGCCCGGAGACAGCCCGTCGCCACACCCGCGCGCACCGACTCGTAGGAGACAACTCACCTGACACCTAGGCTTCTTGAACTATGAAGGTGCTGATATCCGTTGACATGGAGGGCATCTCGGGGGTCGTACACCCCACCGAGACGAATCCGGACCGCTACGACTACGAGCGCGGCCGGGCGTTGATGACGGCCGAGGCGAACGCCGTGATCGCCGGTGTCCTCGACGCCGAACCCACCGCCGTGGTGTGGGTCGCCGACGCGCACGGCCCGTTCCGCAACCTGCTGCCGGAGGAACTCGACCGGCGGGCCCATCTCGTACGGGGCAAGCCGCGCCCCCTGGGCATGCTCGGCGGGATCGACGAGGACACCGACGCGGTGCTGTTCATCGGCTACCACGCGCGCGCCGGCGTCGGGCCCGCCGTCCTCGCGCACACCATGAGCGGCGACATCCTCGACGTACGCGTGGCCGGACTCCCTCTGGGCGAGATCGGCCTCAACGCCGCCCTGGCCGGAACCCTGGGCGTGCCGGTCGTGCTCCTCAGCGGCGACGACACCGCCTGCGCCGAACTGCGCGAACTGCTGCCCACCGCGGTCACCGTCCCCGTCAAGCAGGCCCTCGGACAGGCCACCGCCGTCGCCCTGCACCCCGAGGAGGCCCGGGAGCGGCTGCGCCGCGCCGCCGCCGAGGCCATCACCCGGCGCGCGACGGTTCCACCGCTGGTCCTGACCGGGCCGTTCGATGTCGAGGTCGACCTGTACAGCCCGGTCTCGGTCGACCTGGCGACGCTCATCCCGGGCGTCTCACGCGCCGGGGGCGACGGGGGCCGGACGGTCACCTTCACGGTCGACGACTTCGCCGACGCCTACCGGCTGGTCCTCCTGCTCGTACAGCTCTCCTCCATCAAACCCGGTTAGCGGTCCGTCCTTCGAATCGAATCGAATCGAATCGGACCGGACCGGATCACCAGCGGCAGCAACAGCACCGCTGTTACCAGCACAACAGCGATAGTGAGGAACACCGATGCGCATACTCTTCAGCGCGACGCCGGCACACGGTCACCTCTTACCGATGGGCTCACTGATCCGTGCGGCGGTGGACCGCGGTCACCAGGTGGCCCTGCTGACCGGTGGGGGAATGGCACAGGTGGTGGCGGAGGAACTGCCCCCGGCCGTGGAACTCCTGCCCGCCGGCCCCATGCCCGCGGAGCTTCTCGCCGAGGCGACGCGGCGCGTGGGCCACGATGTCATGAACCCCTCGCCGGACGAGGTCGGCGAGATCTTCGCCGCGACCAGGATCGACCTGACCGTCGAGGAAGCGGTGCCGGCCGTGTTCGGCTGGAAGCCGGATGTCGTCGTCGCCGAGGCGTACGACACGGTCGGCCCGCTTCTGGCGGCGATGCTGAACGTCGAGTGGTACGAGGTGGGCCTCGGGCCCGCCATGCCCGGCCCGTTCGCCGAGGCGCTGGCCCGGGAGGCGGCTCCTCGCTACGCCGCGCGCGGGGCGCGGCCGGCACCGCCGCGCAGTTACATCGACCCCTGCCCGCCGCTGCTCCAGGTACCCGAGTGGTCCAGCCCCGTCCGGCACTGGCCGATGCGCCCGGAGGCCCACCGCCGCCCCGGCAGCAGCTGGTCACCGCCGGCCTTCGCGGACCCGGCCAGGCCCAGGGTCCTCGTCACCCTCGGAACCATCTTCTCCGAGGCGGAGTTGCTCAACACGGTGGTAGAGGCCGTCACCTCGCAGAACACCAACGCCCTGGTCACCGTGGGTTTCGGCATCTCGCAGGGCCTGAAGGCGGGAACGGGGCCGGCGGAGGGTGCCGGCGGCGGTCCGGTGAACGGGGCGGGCGAGGCGCGGTACGTCCCCTTCGCGCCGATCCACGATCTGCTCGACGGCGCGGACGCGGTGGTCGGCGTCGGCGGCTCGGGCACCGTCCTGGCGGCCCTCAGCCACGGGGTGCCCATGGTCCTCTGGCCGCAGGGCGCCGACCAGCCGTTCACCGCCGCGCGTACGGAGGCCGCGGGCGTCTCGCTCGTCGCGGACAGCGCCGCGACGGTGGCCTCGTCCCTGTCGGAACTGCTGGCTGACGGCCGGTACCGCACCGCCGCGCGGGACGCGGCCGACCGGATCGCCGCGATGCCGAGCCCCGGCGACATACTGGACGCGCTCGTGGCGGAAGCCGGCGCGAACGTCCGCTGACCGAAGGCCCGAAGGCCCGGAAGACCGAAGACCCCGGGGCCCTGGCGGCCCCGGGGCCCTCGTACGCCGTCCCCCGCCGTCCCTCAGCTCCCGCAGCGGCGCCGCCGGACCCCTCCGGCGTCCCATCCACGCGTTCCAGGGCCACCGCGTTTCCCCTGCTCAGGGCCCTTTTCGGCGTTCCACCATCCCGAACTCCCGGCTGACCGTAGCGGCTGGGACGGATGCCCGGACAAGCTCTGGTCATCCAAGCAGCACCCCACCCGACGCCTAAGGGGAAACGCACCATGTCCCGCATCCGTAACTCCCGCACCCGTCTCGTGACCGTCGCCGCGAGCGTCGCACTCGCCGCGTTCTCCCTGACCGCGTGCCAGGACGGAACGGGCCTGGCCGACGAGGGCGCGTCGAAGGACTCCGCCGCGACCGCCGTGGCCGACGAGAACACGAGCGCGTCGAAGGGGTCCTCCTCCGGCTCTTCCGCCGACGGCTCCTCCAACGGCAACCCCTCCAACGGCAGCTCCTCCGCCGCCGGCTCCTCCGGCAGCGGCTCCTCCGGCAGCGGCTCCTCCGGCGGTGAGCCGAAGCAGAACACCGGCGGCTCGCAGCCGAACGCCGATACCCCCAGCCAGGTGGTCACCTGTGAGGGCTCCGTGACGAAGACCGTCGCGACTCCGCTGAGCCGCCCGGTGAACCACCTGCTCCTCACGGTCACCAACACCGGCAGCAACCCCTGCTTCCTGTACGGCTACCCGGCCGTCCAGTTCGGTGAGGCCCAGTCCGTACCGCCGGTCATCGAGGACACGCAGCCCCAGGCCGTCGTCACCCTGGAGCCCGGCCAGTCCGGCTACGCCGCCGTGAACCTGTCCGCCGCCGACGGCAGCGGCGCCAACGGCAGCACCGAGAAGTCCCTGGCCGTCTACTTCCAGGGCCGCTCCGGCAACGAGAGCGTCGGCAAGGGCGCCAACCCCCCGCTGCCCGCCAAGGGCGTCAACATCGACGACTCCCTCAAGGTCACCTACTGGCAGTCGACGATGGACCTCGCCATCAACTGGTGACCCCGCGGCCGCGCCCGGCGGCGGATGCCGCCCCCATGACCGTCCAGAGGGCCATGCCCCACAGGCTGAACGCGGCGATGAGGCCCACGGCGAGGCGGACGGTCTCGTCCGGGCCGTCGAACGCGCTGGTGGCCAGGGCCCACCAGCCGAGGCCGAACAGCGCGAGGAACCCCACCCCTGACTTGAACATGATCAATATCCTAGAGGGAGGAGTGGTTCGTGGGACCGGAACATTCCCGGGCCGGCGCCCGCCTCGCCGACGGGCGGCCTCATCCGTTACCGTCCGGGGCCATGGAGGACGCGCGGCGCTGGCTCGCCGAGCAGAGCATCACGGAGGCCGCCGGCAGGTGGTTCGACGCCGAGGCGCCGGACCGCCCGCTCACCGGCAACGAGGTCGCGCTCGCCTGGGCGGGCCAGCTGCTCACCGACGAGTCCCTGGAGGCGGCCGAGCGCGTACGGCTGGCCTTCGGGCTGCTGGATCTCCTCGGCGAGTACTGGGTGAGCCACGAGATCCGGTCCGCGGACCAGGGCCCGGAGGGTCCCCTGCCCGCCGACGCGCTGTGGGACGGTTACCGCCGCGGACTGGAGGCGGACCGGGACGCCGAGGCCGTCACGTACTCGCTCTGGGTCGACTGGTTCGAGGACCCCGACACCGCCGCTACCGCCTTCGCCGAGGTGCTCGGAAACGACATCGACCGCGTCGTGGCGCAAGGAGCGGCGGGCCCCGCGGCCCCGCTCCGCCGGGCCGGCCGCGCCCTGGCCGTCTCGGGCCCCGTCCCCTGGCCGGTGAAGCGGGCGGCGTACGACGCCGCCGCACGGCTCCCCGCCCTGCACGGCCCGTTGTTCAAGGGCCTGCTCGCCGGCTACCACGATGTCCGCGGCGACCTGGATCCGGCGCCCGCGCGGTCCCTCCTCGCCCGGCTGCGGCTCCCGGCGGACACCCCGCATCTCGCGGAGCTCCGGGCCGTACTCGCGGCAGGGCACAGGAATCACTACCGCAGCCCCCACGCCTGGAACGACGCGGTGCGGGCCACCGCGGACTGATCCGCCTGGCCCCGGACGAAGGCTCAACAGCTCAGCGCCGCGCGTGACGGATCTTCAGCCGCCCGAACCCCATCGTCCCGGAGATCCGGATCCTGGGCACGCCGGGGCGGTAGCCCCGCGGGGTCCTGTGGAGCGAGTCCTTCCAACCCGTGTGCAGATCCTCGATGTCGACCGTCGCGTCCCGGGGGACCGTGATCTTCGCTCCGCCGGTGCCGAGTTGCAGCTCGATGTCGACCGCCGCGTGGTCGAAGACCGCCCGGGACAGGTCGAGGTGCACCTTTCCGAACGCGGACTCGACCTTGAGGAACCGGGGTACGCGCCATGCGCCGCGCCGCCGGATCCGTCCGCCGGCGACGGCGATCGTGGACGTGGACGTGGTGCTCGCGTTCTCCGCCGGGAGCGAGGCCAGAGCCGACACCAGCTCGCCGTGCGTCCTGGCGGTGAGCGCCCGGCCGAGGCGCTCGTCCATCTCCTCGTGCGAGAGCTGTCCCTCGGCGTAGGCGTCCTGGAGGCGCCGCACGGCCGCGTCCCGGTCGTCCTCACGGATCAGCGACAGCGGGTCTTCCGGCAGCGAGGTCACCGTTGCACTGTAGTGCCGGGGTCACGATGCGAACACACCCGGATCACCCGGGAGTTCGCGACAGGCCCCAGGTCCGGCGGCGGCGTACGCGCGCCGCCGCCGTACGATCAAGCACTTTTCGGCGCCCGGCCCTGATCGAGCCCCTGCAACCGCTCCATCTCCCGTCGGTCCCGCTTCGTCGGGCGGCCCGCGCCCCGGTCGCGCACCGGGACCGACGGGGTCAGCTCGCGGGGCGGGGGCGGGGGGCTGTTGTCGACGTAGCACTCGACCGCCACCGGGGCGCCGACCCGTTTCCGTACCGTACGGGAGACCACGACCACCCGGTCGCGGCCCGCGTGGCGCAGGCGGACCTCGTCGCCCGGCTTCAGGGTGTACGCGGGCTTGACCCGCTCGCCGTTGACGCGGACGTGGCCCGCGCGGCAGGCCGTGGCCGCCTGGGAGCGGGTCTTGGTGAGCCGTACGGACCAGATCCAGGTGTCGACCCGGGCCGTTCCCTCGCCCGGCCCTGTCCCCGCACCCGCACCCGTGCCCGTACCGGAAGCCTCAGAAGCCATACCCCGAGGGTAGCCCGGCCCGGCACACGGAAGGGGTGGCGCCGGTCCGAGCGGCGCCACCCCTGGTCATACGTGTCTCACGCGCCCGGCGTCAGGCGCCGATGTCGCGGCCGTCGTTGCGCCACACCGAGATCACCGACGGGCGGACGATCCTGCCCGGGCCGTCCGGCCACGTGCTCGCCGGCTTCTCGACCGACGCGCCGTCGACCTCGCCCGGGTGCTGGACCGCGACCAGGACCCGGCGGTCCTGGATGATCGGGCCACAGGTCTCCGCGCCGGTCGGCATGGTCAGGAACTGCTTCAGCTCACCGCGCCGGTCGCCCTGCGTCGCGACGCCGAACAGCCCGTCGTGGTTGCCGAGCGCGTTGCCGTCCGTGGCGATCCACAGGTTGCCGTGCGGGTCGAAGGCGACGTTGTCGGGGCAGGAGATCGGGGAGACCCTGTCCTTCGGGAAGCCCGCGAAGTACGTGGCCGGGTCCTTCGGGTCGCCCGCGACCAGGAAGAGCCGCCAGGCGAAGCCGTCGCCCGCCGGGTCGTCCCAGTTCTCCGCCAGCTCCAGGATGTGACCGTGCTTGTTGGCGTTGCGCGGGTTGGCCTCGTCGGGGCCCGCCTTGCCCGCCTTGCCGCGGTCGGTGTTGTTCGTCAGCGCGACATAGACGCGGCCCGTGCGCGGGGACGGCTCGACGTCCTCGGGACGGTCCATCTTCGTGGCGCCGACCTTGTCGCCCGCGAGGCGCGTGAAGACGTACACCTCGTCGGCGGACATGCCCGGAACGTGCGAGACATCGCCGGTGGCCAGCGGGATCCAGACGCCGGAACCGTCGAACTCACCGTCGTTCGGGAGCTTGCCCGTGCCGTCGATCTCGCCCGCCGGGCTGTCGCCGGTCAGCTTCGCGACGTACAGCGTGCCCTCGTCGAGCAGCGTGAGGTTGTGCTCGTGGGCGGCGCGCCCGCCGCCCTTCTTCATCTTCTTCGAGGAGACGAACTTGTAGAGGTAGTCGAAGCGCTCGTCGTCGCCCATGTAGACGACGGGACGGCCGTCGGCGGTGAGCCGGGGCTGCGCGGCCTCGTGCTTGAAGCGGCCGAGGGCGGTGCGCTTGCGGGGCGTGGAGTCCGGGTCGTACGGGTCCAGCTCGACGACCCAGCCGAAGCGGTGCGCCTCGTTGGGCTCCTGCTTGAGGTCGAAGCGCTTGTCGAACTGCTCCCACTTGCGCTCGGACGCGCCGGTGCCGATGCCGTACCGCAGGTCGGTCGGGCTGGAACCGTTGGCGAAGTACTGGTTGAAGTTCTCCTCGCCGTGCAGCGTGGTGCCCCACGGAGTGGTGCCGCCCGCGCAGTTGTTGAGCGTGCCGTACACCTTGCTGCCCGTGCGGTCCGCGGAGGTGCGCAGCAGGTCGCTGCCGGCGGCCGGACCGGTGAGGCGGAACTCGCTCCGCACGGTGAGGCGGCGGTTGAGCTGGTGGCGGGTGACGGCGGTGAGCTTGCCGCTCTTGCGGTCCTCCTCGACCACGACGACGGAGAGGCCGTGGGCCGCCCAGGCGATCTCGACCTGCTCGCGGGTCGGCTTGGCCGGGTCGTATCCCTTGAACATCAGGATCTCGTCCGTGTACTCGTGGTTGGCCACGAGGAGCTGCCGGCCCTTCTCGCCCTTCTCGGTCAGGGGCAGCAGGCTCAGGAAGTCGGTGTTGTAGCCGAACTGACCTGCCTGGGCCTTCGCCGTCTGCTGGTCCGCGTCGAAGGCGGGCGCGCCGCGCAGGATCGGGTCGCCCCAGCGGATGACGACGTTCTGGCTGTGGCCGGCGGGGATCGTCACCTTGTCGGCGGTGTTGGGCGCGACAGGCTTGAAGCGCAGGCCGCGGGCGCCGTCGGCGGTGGCGGAGCCGCCGCCCGTACCGGCGTTGCCGTGGCCGTTGCCGACGACGGGGGCGGCGGAGGCGGTGGAACCGCCGGGGCCACCGAGGGCGAGCGCGCTGCCCGCGGCGCCCGCGACCGTGACGACGGCGGCGGCGCGCATCATCGAACGTCTCGACAGGGCACCGGCGATGACATCACCGACGTACTCGTTGTCGCTCTTGTTGGGCACCTCGTGGAAGCACGCGTCGCCGCAGCGGTACCGGCAGGTCAGGGCGGAACGGCCGCCGGGATGCGGGGATGAGGGGGAGCTGAGCAGCGGGAGCAGCTTGCGCACGTATGCCTCCGGTGATGGTTCGGCGCGCACCGCGCCGACAGGGTGTCGGGATGACTCGGCGGCCGACGCTAGGCGCGGGCACCGGCAGCGCGGCGGCCGGAAGGTGAACGGAACATGAATCCACATCGACCGGGTGGTCGGGGGAGGGTAATGTCCGGCGCGCAGGCGAACGCGGGGCGCCGTGGAGGCCACGCCGCTACCCTTCTGCCCGTTACGTGAACCGCCCCTGCCGTAGATCGCCCGGGGCGGCCGCTAACCTTACGTATCCGCCCTGGCCAGGAATGCGCGTTTTCCCGGTGGCGGACACCGCACCCAACTCATCTGAAAGGCTCGCCCATGGGCATTCGGAGCTTGCTGCGCAAGGTGTTCGGACGCGACCGTGCGGAGGAGCGCAACGGGTCGGCCCCTGCTACGGAATCGGCCCCGGAGGTGGCGTCCGACTCGGCCCAGGCCTCTACCTCTACCTCTACTACCTCTACCTCTACTTCTGCCTCTACTGCTGCCTCTGCCTCTGCCTCTGCCTCGACAGACTCGGACTCCGCCGCCGATACGTCGTCCGGTTCGGCCTCCGGTTCGGCGTCGGTGCCGGCGTCCGTCTCGGTGCCGTCCCAGGCCGACCGTACGGAGAAGTCGGCGCCCGCGCGGAAGTCGCCGGCGACGGCGGGTGCCGGGGCGGGAGCGGGTTCCGGGGCCGCGGACCTGGTGGCCGCGGCGTTCGACAACCCCCGCCCGAGCGAGCCGGAGCGCAGCGTGCCGCCCCAGGCGTCGCGCACGCGCTCGGCGGACGAGCCGCTGACGACCGCTCAGGAGACCCCGTCGGCACCGGCGGCCCCGACCGTGCCGGCGCAGGCGTCCGCCGAACCGGAACTGAAGCCGGAGCCCAAGCCCGAGGCCGAGCCGAAAGCCGAGCCGGAGGCCGAGAAGACCCCGGAGCCGTCGCCGGAGCCGGAGTCGAAGCCGGAGGCCGAAGCGAAGCCCGCAGCGGTGACGGCGGCGGTGACCGAACCCGCGCCGGAAGCGAAGGCGGAATCGAAGGCAAAGGCAGAGGCAGAGGTCGAGGCCGAGGTCGAGGCAGAGCCGGAGACCGGCCCCGAGACCAGCCCCGAGACCAAGGCCGAACCCGAGCCCGAGCCCGAGTCCACGCCGGAGCCCGCACCGGCCGCGAAGGCCGAGCCGGAAACCGTGACCGAGCCCGAGCCGGCCACCGAGCCCGCGGCCGTGGCCACGCCCGAGCCGGTAGCCGCTGCCGCGCCCGAGACCGCCCCCGAGCCGGAGTCGGCTCCCAAGCCCGAGCCCACCCCCACCCCCACCCCCTCGCCGGAGCCAACTCCCCTCCCTTCCAACGAAGTTGAGCCCCTCGCGGCGGAGGTCACGCCGGAGGTCAACACGGACACGGAGGGCGACACCGAGGACGACACCGCCACCGCGGCTCGCCCGGCCCTCGCCCTCGCTCGCGTCAAATCCCGCGCACCCGGGCTCGCCGAGCGCTACAAGGCCGCCGGCGCCGCGCTCAAGAAGCACGGGCTGACCGGGCGTCGCGCCACCGTCTACCTGGTCCTCGACCGCTCCGGATCCATGCGGCCGTACTTCAAGGACGGCAGCGCCCAGCACCTCGGCGAGCAGGCCCTCGCGCTCTCCGCGCACCTGGACGAGGGCGCGACCGTCCCCGTCGTGTTCTTCTCGACCGAGATCGACGGGACCGGGGAGATCGGGCTCGACGCGTACGAGGGGAAGATCGACGAACTGAACGGCTCCCTCGGCCGCATGGGGCGTACGAACTACCACCGCGCCGTCGAGGAGGTCGTCTCGCACTACGAGAAGTCCGGAGCCGACGGGCCCGCGCTGGTGATCTTCCAGACGGACGGCGCGCCCAGCCTCGTCCGCGCCGCCGAGCAGGCGTTCGCCGAGGCCGCGAAGCTGCCGGTGTTCTGGCAGTTCGTGGCGTTCGGCGAGGAGGACTCCAAGGCGTTCGACTTCGCGCGGAAGCTCGGCGCGGACGCGGCCACCGCCAACGTCGGCTTCTTCCACGCGGGCCCGGTCCCGCGCGACCTGCCCGACGCGGCGTTCTACCGCGGGCTGCTCGCCGACTGGCACCCCGAGAGCGGAGTCTGAGGGCCCCGGCCCTCACCGCCGGCCGTTCACCCAGGCGCCGGACGGGCACTTTCCCCGTCCGGCGCCGGCGCCGGCACAAGCACCGGCACAAGCACCGCCGCGAGCAACGCCGCAGACGCCTACGCAGGCACGGACTGCCCGACAGGCGCCGACGACCGCACCGGCAGCGTCACCGTCACCACCAGCCCCCCGCCGTCGCCGCCCGGCACCGCGTCCACCGTCCCGCCGTGCGCCTCCGCGATCGAGCGGACGATCGAGAGCCCGAGCCCCGCGCCCCGCCCCATCCGGTCGCGGCCCTCGCCCCGCCGGAACGGTTCGAACAGCGCGGGCACATCCGCCGCCGCGACCTCCGGCCCCGTGTTCCGCACCACGAGCACCGCGCCCGTCACCTCCACGTCGACCGTCCCGCCCGGCACGTTGTACGTGACGGCGTTGGCCAGCAGGTTCCCCACGAGCTGGCCGAGCAGCAGCCGGTTGCCCTGCACGGTCTCGGCGTCCTTGACCGTCAGCGACACGGCGCCCCCGCAGCGCACCGTCTCCTCCGCCACCGCCTCGCCGAGGTCGACCGGCTCCAGGTCGTCCACCTCGCGCTCGCTGCGCGCCAGCACCAGCAGCCCCTCGATGAGCTTCTCGCTGCGCCGGTTGTTGTCGAGCAGGGTCTCCTTCGTGCGCGCCAGTTCGTCCGGCGAGCAGAGGTCGTCCAGCCCGACCTGGATCGCGGTGCGCTGCGTCGCCAGCGGGGTGCGCAGTTCGTGCGACGCGTTGGCGATGAAGCGGCGCTGGCTGTCGAACGCCTTCTGGAGCCGGGCCAGCAGGGCGTCCAGGGTGTCGCTCAATTCCTTCAGCTCGTCGTCCGGGCCGCGCGCCCTGATCCGCTCGTGCAGATTGCGCTCGGAGAGCCTGCGGGCCTTCGCCGTCATCGCGTGCACGGGCCGCAGCACCCGGCCCGCCGTCCACCACCCCACGCCCACCGCGCACGCCGCCATGATCAGCAGCGCGACGACCGACCAGAACACCATCTCGTCGGAGGCCGCGTTCGTGACGTTGTCGGCGACCTGGTTGACGGTGACGGGCGCGATCTGCTGCTCGCCGATCAGACGCGTCATGGACTCCGGCTGGACCGCGGGCGCCACCTGGGCCGGCGCCACCCGGGCGGCGATCTCCGCGGCTTCCATCTGCGTTCCGGCGCCGGCCAGCAGGTTGACGATGGTCAGCAGACAGCCGCCGAGGACGAGGAAGACACCGCCGTAGACGAGCGCGATGCGCGTACGGATGGTGGAGCCGGCGAGCGGCCGGAGCAGGCGGGCGCCGCCCCGACGTATCGGCCAGGGGCTCACAGCGCGTACCCCGCCCCCTGCACCGTGCGGATCAGCGGCGGGTCCCCCAGCTTCGAGCGCAGCTTGCTCAGGCAGACCCGTACCGCCCCGGTGAAGGGATCGGCGTGCGCGTCCCACGCGCGCTCCAGCAGTTCCTCGGCCGAGACGGGCGCGCCGTCCGCCTCCAGCAGGATCTGGAGTACGGAGAACTCCTTGGGCGAGAGATCCAGCGCCACCCCGTCCCGCGACGCGGTCCGCCGTACGGAGTCGAGCCGCACCCCGTGCTTCTCCAGCTGCGGCGGTACGGGCCTGGCGCTGCGCCGCCGCAGGGCGCGGACCCGCGAGACCAGCTCGGGGAAGTCGAAGGGCTTGCCGAGATAGTCGTCGGCGCCCAGGTCGAGCCCTTCGACGCGGTCCTCCAGGGAGGCGGACGCGGTGAGCATCAGGATGCGCGTACGGGAGGACTCGGCGACGAGCTTGCGCGCCACGTCGTCGCCGTGGACGCGGGGCAGGTCGCGGTCGAGCACGACGACGTCGTAGTCGTGCAGGCCCAGATAGGCGAGGGCGGCGTCCCCGCTGTAGACGGTGTCGACGGCGAAGCCCGCCCGGCGCAGCCCGGTGGCCACCAGCTCGGCCAGGACCTCCTCGTCCTCGGCGACCAGTACCCGCATGGTGTCGTCCCCTGTCTCTCTCCCCGGCCCCGGCACCGGCCCCGGCACCGGACCTGCCCCCGGATCTGACCCTGTCCCCGTCCCCGTGCCTGTCCCCGTGCCCGTCCCGTCCCTCATCCTCTGTCCCGCCTCGTACATGATGCCCATTCCCTCCCAGGATGTGCCTGTCTATCGCGGCACCTGTTTCCCGGAGGTCTCCACCGGGTAGCTACCGTCATTTATCGATGTGAAGGCACCACTTCCGGGCCGATACCATTTCGAGCATGGCGGCCACTGGATCCGAAGAGCAGGGTGGGAAGGCGTACTACGTCACCACCCCCATTTACTACGTCAACGACGCTCCTCACCTGGGCCACGCCTACACGACCGTCGCAGGCGACGTGCTCTCCCGCTGGCACCGCCAGCGCGGCGAGAAGGTGTGGTTCCTCACCGGCACGGACGAGCACGGTCAGAAGATCATGCGCACCGCCGACGCGAACGGGGTCACCCCGCAGGAGTGGTGCGACAAGCTCGTCGAGGAGGCGTGGAAGCCCCTCTGGGAGCACCTGAACATCGGACACGACGACTTCATCCGGACGACGGAGGAGCGGCACACGGCCCGTGTGCAGGAGTTCGTGCAGGACCTGTACGACAAGGACGAGATCTACAAGGGCGGCTACGAGGGCCCGTACTGCGTGGGCTGCGAGGAGTACAAACTCTCCGCCGAGCTGATCGAGGACGAGAACGGCGTCAAGCTGTGCGCGATCCACAAGACGCCGGTGGAGATCCTCAAGGAGGAGAACTACTTCTTCAAGCTCAGTGAGTACGGTCCGAAGCTCCTCGCGCACTACGAGGCCAACCCCGGCTTCGTCCAGCCCGAGTCCGCCCGCAACGAGGTCGTGAACTTCGTCAAGCAGGGCCTGCAGGACCTGTCGATCTCGCGCTCGACCTTCGACTGGGGCGTCCCGGTGCCGTGGGACGAGAAGCACGTCATCTACGTCTGGGTCGACGCGCTGCTGAACTACGCGACGGCGGTCGGCTACGGCGCGAACCAGGAGAAGTTCGACGCGACGTTCCCGGCCGACGTCCACCTGGTCGGCAAGGACATCCTGCGCTTCCACGCGATCATCTGGCCCGCCATGCTGATGGCGCAGGGGCTCCCCGTGCCCGGCCGGGTGGCCGCCAACGGCTGGCTGATGGTCGGCGGCGAGAAGATGTCGAAGTCGAACCTGACCGGCATCAAGCCGCAGGACCTGACCTCGCACTTCGGGGTCGACGCGTACCGCTGGTACTTCCTGCGGGCCATCGCCTTCGGGCAGGACGGCTCGTTCTCCTGGGAGGACTTCACCGCCCGCTACACCTCCGAGCTGGCCAACGACTACGGCAACCTCGCCTCGCGCGTCGCGGCCATGGTCGGCAAGTACTTCGGCGGGACGCTGCCAGCCGACGCCGCCCCGGGCGACGCGGAGCAGGCGGTACGGGACGGGCTGGTGAAGGCGGTCGCGGAGGCGGACCGGAAGATCGGCGAGGAGCTGGACTTCGCGGGCGGCATCGCGGCGGTCTTCGACTTCGTGAAGCAGGTCAACGGCTATCTGACCGAGCAGGAGCCGTGGAAGGTCGCCAAGGACGACTCGGCGGAGGGCCGGGCGCGGCTCGCGACGATCCTCTACACGGCCTCCGAGTCGCTGCGGGCGATCGCCGTCCTGCTCAACGCGGTGATGCCGGAGACCTCGCAGAAGCTGTGGGACTCGCTCGGCGCGGACGAGGCGCTCGGCGCGCTCGCCGACCAGCGGGTCCAGGACGCGGGCACGTGGGGCCTGCTGCCCGCGGGCGCGACGGTGACGAAGGGCGCGGTGCTCTTCCCGCGTCTGGAGGAGCAGCCGGCGTAGCGCCGTACACACGTTCAGGGGTCAGGGCCCGGAACCAGGCTGACGTGCCTGGTTCCGGGCCCTGACCCCATTGAGTGGGTGATCGCGGAGGAACGGCGGATCAGAGGTCGGTGCCGTCGTGGGTCTCGTCCGGGTCGACGCCCATCGTGATGGAGCCGACGACACCGCGCGCCATGTCGTTCTTGCGGTACGAGAGCTTCAGCAGACCGCCCTGGACGCCGCTCCGGTCGTAGATGGTGTCCTCGGTGAGCGTGGTGCGCTCCGTCGTGCTGGTCGAGTACGGCGCGATCTTCGCCGAGTCGAGGACCGCGGCCTCCTCGAAGAAGAACTGGCCGGTGTGGCAGGTGTGCCCGCCCTCGTACCCGGCGTCGGTCATCTTGCCGCCGACGTGCACCTTGGTGTGGATGTGCACGGCGCGGCCCCGGTACCAGCCCGGGAAGACCGTCGTGAACTCGACGAAGCCGTTCTTGTCGGTGAGCCAGGTGCCGCGCAGGTACCGCTTGTCGTCGGTGGGCTCCTCGTGACCGCCGCCGCCACCGCCGGGGCCGCCGGTCGGGGGTGTCCCGGTGGGGGCGTCCGTGGGGGCGTCGGTGGGCGGGGTGCCGCCGCCCCCGCCGCCGGTGGAGGCGGACTCGTAGCCGGAGTAGAGGCCCAGCGCGTCGCAGTGCCAGATGTCGACGGCCGCGCCGCGCAGCGGCTTGCAGGTGTCCGAGTCGATCGCCTTGAGGCGGAGGGTCATGGGGATGCCCTCCTTGCCCTCGGTGATGTCCTTCCTGATCTTGTCGGCGTCGATGTAGTACGGGCCCTCGGTGGTCTGCGAGGTGAGCCGGTAACACACCTCGCCGTCGCCGGTCGCCGTGGCGCCGCGCCCGGTGCCGGTGCCGGTGGACGAGGCTGCCGTGCCCTCGCCCGCCGACGCCGTGGTGACGGCCGCGGCCGCTATCCCGGTGGCGGCAATGGCCGCGCCGCCCGCGAGTACCGCTCTGCGGCGCATCATGTCCCGTTTCTCCGAAGGCACTTGGGTCTCTGTCATGTCACGGGACCCTAGGGAGCCAAGCTGGCAGCGACCTGGGCGCGGGCTGTGAACAACGGATCAACCAAGAGTGCCCGGAGACGCAGAAAAGCAGGCGCGGCCGTCGGGGCTCATCGGCCCAGGGAGCCCTCGTCACCCATCACCACGACCGGCCGCTTCGCCGGGTCCAGCGTGCGCAGCAGTTCCTTCATCCGCTCGCGCGGCACGGAGACGCATGCCTGGGTGGGGCCGCCGTGGTCCACGTGGATCCAGATGCCGCCGCCCTTGTCGCCGCCGAGCGGCCGGGTCCAGTCGAGCGGGGTGCTCCCCGGCGTGCGGTTGTAGTTGATCGCGACGACGTAGTCGAAGGAGCCTTCGAGCGGCTCGCCCTCGAACCCGGTGCCCGAGACCGAGAAGGCCGGTCCCCGGTCGTACGGGAGCCGCGTCCCCGGATCGGCCAGCCGGCCGCCCGCGTCGGTCAGCCCGTACACCCCGATGGGCGAGCGCAGATCGCCCTGGTTGTGGTCGTCGGTCCACCCCTCCAGCGCGTTGTGCGCGGGCCAGGTGTCGGTGACGGGCTCCCAGCCGGTGACCGGGTCGCGCTCGTAGACGACGACGGAGGAGAGGTTGGAGTCGCGGTTGATGCCGGTCACGACCACGGCCTGGGTCGTCCCCGGGGGGATCTCGGCGCGGGTCTCCGGGCCGAGGCCGGGGATCGCCCGGGCCCGTGCGCCACGCGCCTCCAGCGGCCCGGACGCGCCCGTGCCGGCGCCGTCGGCGGTGTCCTCGCCGCCCCGCGCGACGGCGTCGTCGGAATCCGAGGCGGAGGCGGCGCCGGCGCCCGGCCCGGAGCGGGTGCCTGCCTTGTCCGCCGTGTCCGCCCGGCCCGCGTCGCGCACGCCGTCGCCGTCCGCGCAGCCGGTGAGCAGCAGACCGGTCGCCAGCAGCGCGGCGGCCAGCCGCGGTCCTCCGCGAAGCGTGCGAAGAGCGCGGGCAGCGCGTGTCGGGCGCACAGACATGTACGGGCCTCTCATTCCGTGTTTCCGGTGAAGGCAGGAGGGGCGGATGCGCTTCCTGCACCGAAGTCTGCGCCGGTGATCATCGTACGGACGTCCTCCGCCCGGTCCCCGGCGCGTCGCCCGCGGCGCACAGCACCCGGCGCGGGGCGGGATTCACCCGACCGGTCCCGTGCCGCGGGCGCGGCGCGCGATGCGCGTCCCTGTCCTGTTCGGTCCCTCACGCCAGTGGAACGCGCCGGAAGGCCGATCAGGTTGCCTCCGAAGGGTCAGCGGCCCCGCTCGCCCTCGCGCAGCCGCCGCCCGACCGTGCCGAGACTCCCGGCGAGGGCGGCGAGCCGGTCGCCGTCGAGGACGTCGATGAGCAGTTCGCGGACGAGCGCGACATGCCCGGGGGCCGCCGCGCGCAGCCGCTCGCGGCCCGCGTCGGTGAGGACGGCGAAGACGCCGCGCACATCGGAGGGGCAGGAGCGGCGGCGGACGAGACCGGCCTTCTCCAGCTGTCCGACCTGATAGGTGAGGCCGCTCTTGGAGGTGAGCAGGAGCTCCGCCAGCCCGGTCATGCGCAGTTCACCGCCGGGCGCCTCCGAGAGGCGCACCAGGATCTCGTACTGCGCGTGGGAGAGGCCCGCCTCCTCCTTGAGCTGCTGGTCGAGGCGGCGCTCCAGAAGGGTGGCGGCGGTGATGAACCCGCGCCACGCGGCCAGCTCGTGCTCGTCCAGCCAGCGGGGCTCGTCCATGGCCCCATCCTAGGCTCCAGTTGTTGAAATTCAAATCAATGTGTACCGTCGGAACCGAGCCATTGCTTCAACTTTCAAGGAATGGCCACCGGGCTCACGGGGCCGGACAGGAACGGCCCCGAAGAAGCACCCCAAGCCCCCCGAAGCGGCCCCGCAGAAGCGGCCCCCACCCCTTCACCCAGGAGAGAACGCGCTCATGTCCTCCCCCACCTCCACCGCCACCCGCGCCCTCGCCCCGCTCGCCGGCTCCGCACCGGGCGACCGGGCCCATGCCTCCACGCCCCACGCCTACGACGTCGGCCTGCTGCTGCTCCGCGTCGTCCTGGGCCTGACGATGGCCGCACACGGCAGCCAGAAGCTGTTCGGCTGGTTCGGCGGCGGCGGCCTGGACGGCACCGGCGCGTTCTTCACGATGAGCGGCTACCCGTCCGGTAAGGCGTTCGCCGTGGTCGCCGGGTTGACCGAGACCCTCGGCGGCCTCGGCCTGGCCGTCGGCCTGCTCACCCCGCTGATGGGCGCCGCCGTGGTCGGCACCATGGTCAACGCCATCGCCGTCAAGGGCACCGGCGCCTTCTTCGCCCCGGCCGGAATCGAATACGAGCTCCTGCTCACCGCCGGCGCCGCCGCCCTGGCCCTCACCGGCCCCGGCCGGCTCGCCGCCGACCGCTTCCTCCCCGTCCTCAAGGCACACCGCCTGGCCTACGGCGCGTCGGCGGTGCTCCTCGGCCTGGCGGTGGCGGGCCTCACACTGCTGCTGCGCACGTAACCGCGCGCCCCGGGAAACGGAGCTGCGGGGCGCCGAACGGCCGACTACAGCACCCCCGGCCCGGCGCCGCCGTCGGCATCCCGCGCACATCCCGCCTGGAGACCGGCGCGAAAGGCGCGCCAGGCGGCGGGGCCGAGACGGAGGACCGGGCCGGACGGGCTCTTGGAGTCACGGACGGCCACGGTGCCGGGTATGTTGCCGGCGACCTCGACGCACTCGCCGCCGGACGCGCTATAACTGGACTTCACGAAGACGAGATCGCTCACGTATACATCCCCTTGCAGATGCTGTCGATCAAGCTCACCGAGTCCTTCGGAGCAAGGCTCAGCCGAGCTGTGCGATCGAAGAACGTGCTGTACACGGCACCTTCGCCTTCATTCTCCACCCAGACAATAGAAACGATCGTGTCGGTGTGGACAACGTCGACAGCCTCGTTCTCCGCAAACGAGATGATGTTGAACGTACTGGACACGCAGGGATGTCCACCCGCCTGGAACGGCATCACCTGAAGACGCACGTTGGGCAACTGGGAGACCTCCAGGAGGCGTTCCAACTGCCTCCTCATTACCTGTGGGCCGCCCACTTGCTGACGGAGGGCGGCTTCCCAGACCACCGCGTACACCTCCAGCGGGTCTTCTCTCGTAAGCCGCTCCTGCCGCTTCATCCGCACTTCGACGATGCGCTCGATGTCGTTCGGGTCTTCCCACACACCATCGCTGACGGCCAGCGACCGTGCATAGTCCGACGTCTGGAACAGGCCCGGAATTAGCGACAGCTGCCATGTCCGCACGCGACGGGCCACATCCTCCATCGCGATGTACTCCGCCAGCGCACCCGCTTGCGGCGAGTGTTGCCACCAGCCCTTCGCTTTGCGGCGCTCCCGGTCCAGCCGGGCGAGTTCCAGCAGTCGACCCGTGTCCTTCGCATCCGCCCCGTAGAACTCGCACAGCACCCGGATGTCCGGGTCCCGCATGGGCACCAGGCCGCGCTCCATCTTCACGATCTTCGAGTTCGTCGAGTTAATGGAAGCCCCGGCTTCATGCTGCGTCTTGCCCGCTGCGTCGCGCAGACCGTGCAGCTCTCGTCCGAGCCTACGCGCGAGGACAGTTGACGCCCTATTACCGACTTTCGGTGACTCATTCACAAGCCAAGTGTGGCGTCGAAGGTACCGGCCAGTCGACTCACTTCCCTCCATGGGGCCAATTGGCTCCAGTTCCCTTGCCTTCAAGGCGAATGGATGGCTACGTTCGGTACGTAACCGCTCGCACAGCGGCGCCACCTGGTGGAAGTGCACCGCGCTGCCCTGCGCCAGAGCGCAGCCGTACGCGCGGCATCGCCACCGCCATGCGCACCCCGTACGGGCAGTCCCCGACCGCACATGGAGGTGCGCGTCCATGACCTCAACCCTTGAAAGCCCCGATTCCGAGCCTGTGTTGCAGGAGGACGGGCTGAACTACCCGCCTGTCCCGAGCAGCGTGCCCCTGGCAAGGCATCGGGCGTCGCGGCTGATCGTCGAGTGGGGCCACCCCGAACTCGCCTGGGCCACGGCCCTGGTCGTGAGCGAACTCGGCACCAACGCCCTGCTGCACGGGTGTCTGCGGGACCGGCTCTTCCAGGTCGCCGTGGTACTGCGGTCCACCTGCTTCCGTATCGAGGTCACCGACCCGCGCGGAGAGCGGCTGCCCGCACTGCGGACCGCCAGCGAGGGCGAGTGCTTCGGGCGGGGGCTACCGCTGGTCGTGCAGGTCACCGACCGGTGGGGAACCGAGCCCCGGACCGTCGGCAAGACCGTCTACGCCGAGATCGACCTGAAGCCCACACGGGCCGACGCAACGCCCCGGCGGTGACCACCGCAATGGCCGACGAGACATTCTGGGGAGTCGTCGCGCTCTGCGTCAGCTTCACCGCGCTGGTGTTCGGCCTGCTCTACGCGGCCGGCGGGCGCCCGGGGGCGGAGGAGGGCGTCCCGGATGCGCTGTGCGTCGAGACGGAGGAGACGTACTCCTACACCTGCCACTGCCACCGCGACCCGGTGCACATCACCATCCGCGCCCGCCAGATCCCCCGCATACGCGGACACGGACGCTGGCTGCCCTGACGGCGGCGGATGCGGGTTCAGGCCGAGGGGTAACGAGGGTGAGCCGGTGACGTATTGGTCACCGTGGTGCCGGGGGCAGGGGCGGCCCTCTGAGAGGCATATCTGTCGCTAGAGCCGGTTCCAGTCCACCGGGCCGGCTCGCCCTGCGGGGCACGCGGTCGTGGAGTGGGGCTGCCGTGGCGAAGTCCAGGTGTGCGGCCGGTCGAGTCCAGGCTGATGGGCACCGGAATTCCCGGTGGATGGCCATCTGACCTGCGGTGTTCCTGATCGCCTCCTTATCGGGAGGAGACCCCTCCGTCCGGTTTGCTGATGTTACAGATCACACCGCTCCGCAACGGACGGGCAACACCCGCAATGAGGCTTCAGCGCCCGTTCGCCGGAGCCCGGGCGGCGAGCACCGGAATGGCAGCGATCTTCGCTGAGTCCAGGTGCTCCCACACCAGCCCGGCAGGGCGGTGAGGCGACGAGCAGGAGATGACCTCGTCGGGTGTGACGATCAGGTCCATCCCGAAATCGTGATCGGTTGACGGGAGCTCCTCGTCCAGCACCTGGAGCGAGTGGACCGTGGACACAACCACCGTCCGGTCGCTGATCAGACCAGCCTCCATCAGGAGCGCGAATTCAAGATCCGAGTATCCGGCTCCCTTACCAATGCGTACGCCGGCCCGGTTCACTGCGACACTGCCGACGACGACCATGTCGACGGGTTGGAGATCGGCCACATCAACCTGCGGGGCCACCGTTGCCGCGATCTTGCTGGAGGCAGCCTCCTGCGGCGGAACGGGCAGCACCGCCGGATCGAGGAGATAGAAAGGGCGCGGGTCGGCGAGCTTCGGCACCGCCATGAACACCGTCTTCCCCTCGGCGAGAGCGCGAGCGCGTACCGGCAGCTGCGCCTTGTCCGGCACGGCCTTGATGACGTGCGCATCGCGCCAGGCCGTCAAGTCGCCGAGTCGGTCCGCAGCGGTTTCGGAGCCTTTGAAGTTCGGGATGCGGCCGTGTGCCGTCGCGGTCAGGACAGCGCCCTCCGCATCGAGCAGATCCCACACACGTTCGCGCACTCGCTGCTTGTCCTTGTCCACTTGTGTACGCACGTCGGCCTCCTTCATTCCGTGGTCACATCGCTTCCATCAAGGCCATCAGACAGTCCCTCGCATCCTGCACCGCAGGTTCGCCGTGCCAAGGGCGCATCTCTCGGGCGGCTCGGAAGACGATGTTCATCCCACCACCTCCGCGCGTGCTGCGCAGTTCGCCGACAGCGTCGTTGAAGGCGGCGAGCGCACCGTCCAGGTCCCCGTCCCGGAGCCGGGCCAGAGTGAGGTTGCCGAGGACGATGGCCCGAGACTTGCGTCGGTCGTGCAGCTCGGCAGCAGTGTGGGCCAGGAGTTGTTCGGCCCTGTGGTAGTCGCCGAGCGAGAGGTAGCAGGAGCCGGCCAGGCGGCCGAAGTGTGGGGGCGAGAACAGGTCGTGGGCCACATCCGCACCATGCGCTTGGTTCAAGTGCCTCTCGGCGTCCGCCAAGGCACGTTCACATTCGCCTGCTTCACTCAGGTAGGCATACGCCTCCGCGGCGTGCAGCATGGCAAGCCCCGTAAGGACGTGGCTGGTTCGTCGGACCGTACGGGCTGCCTGGAGGGCCAGATCCAGCCCCTCTCGGTAGTCACTGGCTCCGTAGAGGGCCACGTAGCAAGTCCGTAAGAGGGCATGTCCCTCCGCGTTCGGGTCGCCCAGATGGCGAGCCACCTCGATGCTCTGCGCGTAATAGGAGCGGGTCGTTGCATGGTCTCTCCGATGGGATGCGTCCCAAACGAGCTGCCCCATGAAGGTCACTGCGTCCGCTTGAAGGATGCGCATCTCCCGCTGAACGCGCCCGGACGGAGCTTCCCCGGCGAGGAAGACAACCTGGCTCACGTGTTCTCCGGCACGTGCCAGGAGCGCTGCGGACGCCTCACAGTCGTAGCGCTCGCCCAAGGAGTCCATGCCGCCCCGCAGTTCGGCAACCGTCGAGAGATCCACCCGGGACGGATGGCGCATGGCGTACTCCGTGCGCTCAGCCGGGGGCTGCTCGTCAGGGGACGAGACCAGCAGGAGCTCACTCAACTTCTCCGTACTGACCTGGAGAACCTCTGCCAGCATCGGCCGGATCCACGCTTGGGCGCCACTTTCCCCGACTCCCAGCGCGCGATGGTGGACCGTTCCACGTGCAGCACCTCAGCGAGGCTCTCCTGCGTGTGGCCCACCGCCCGGCGACGGCGCACCAAGCCGTGCCGTTTCAGAGCCATGGAAGGAATCTCCCAGCCTAGTTCTTCGCGATCCCCGAAGGCGAAACTCTCCAGGTCATGCCCGGTGATGCGTCATGAATGCCTCACCCATGCGCCAATTCTGCTCTGGTTCGAGGCCTCAGGAAGCGGTTCTGTGAAGCCCATCGATCCGTTCGGGCACCCCACGCGCCACCGCATCGGGAAGGGAGATCGAAGTGGACGACAGCAGTTCGGCACTGCCGACTCCCGTAGTGCCCGCCTTCCGGACCTCCACTCGCCCAGGGAGCAAGCTCATGCACGAACTGATCGTCGCCCCGTTCCTGGGCGACTACTACGTCCTACGCCCCGGGAGTGCGAAGGGAATCAAGATCCCTGCACATCGGTACCTCGAACTCCGCCAAGTCGTCACGACCGGCGGCGAAGTCCCCGGGTGGCTCTGCCGCCCCGTACTTCGTCAGTGGGCCCTGGACTTGGCGAGCACCCGGGCCGACGCCGGCCTGCTGGTACGGGATCCGTCCCCGTACGGCCTCGGCCGTGCTTCGTACGAGCTCAACCTCGGCTGCAATTACGCCTGTAAGCACTGCTATCTGGGCCTGAAGGAGTTCGCCGGACTCGAATGGAACCAGCGGGAGAAGCTGCTGTACGTCCTCCGGGATGCGGGCGTGGTCTGGCTCCAGATCACCGGTGGCGAGCCCACCATCGACCGGCACTTTGCCGCGGTTCACTCCTTGGCGTACGAGCTCGGGATGGTGATCGAAGTCCTCACCAACGGCTCCCGCCTCCATAACCCACTGCTCCTCGACCTCTTCACGAGCCGACGTCCATACCGGCTGACGCTCAGCGTCTACGGAGCCACCGAGGAGACGTACGACGGCCTCACCCAACGGCGGGGCTCCTGGTCCCACTTCGTGCGCGGGCTGAACGCGGCGCACGAGGCCGGGCTGCCGCTGGAGCTGACGGTTATCGTCACCGAGGACAACGTGCACGAGGTCGAGGCGATGCACGAACTCGGCAAGCGGTACGGCGCGGTCACGCGTGAGTACACGCAGATGTCGCCGACGATCTACGGCGGGGCCGAGTCCTTATCCTCCCAGGCGACGGCCTACCTGCGCGAGCGGAAGCCGTTCACCGGCTGCGACGCGGGCCACACCTCCGTGCACGTGGACCCCCACGGCATGGCCAGCGTCTGCAAGGTCTCCCGCGATCACCCGATCTCCCTCGTGACCGAGGGGGTAGCGGGGCTGGCCCGGCTCGGTGAACTCGCCGACCGGGCTCTGGGACGCCAAGGCGGCTGCGCGGGCTGCACTCTCAGCAAGTCATGCAGCACGTGCATGCCGCTCGCCGCCTTGTACCGCAAGGCAGGCGCTCCGCTGACCCGCTACTGCCAGCACACCGAGACAGCGGGAAGGAGGTGACAACTGCCATGGCACCTGTTGCGGTGAAGATTCATACCATGTCGAAGGCCGAAGAGGACGAGATCGAGTTCGTCGACGACCTCGACGCCGTCTCCAGCACCGAGGTCATGCTCGGCTGCGGCAACGACAACCCGTACTAGTGCCCCTCCCGGCAAGCTTTGCCCCGTCGCGCCGCCCAGCACGCACGCTCGCCGCGTTGGCCAAAAGCCCTGGTAGCTCCGCTACAAGGACTTCCGGCCGCCTTGCGATCGCACGCACCGGACGACGCTCCTTCGGGGCAAACATTGCCGGTCGCGGCACTAGACCGACTCAGAACCGGAGCCACCCGCTACGCGCGGGTGGCTCCGCCACTCGGGCCTCGTCCGCTCCTACACTCTCACCTTGGTGACCATGAGACTGCACTGGAACGACCTCCCCACCCCTACCCTCGACGCCGTCGTCGCCCGCACCGGCCCCGTCTACGGGGTGACAACGGCCGACAAGGGCCTCAACAGTGAAATCGCCGCCGCCCTGGACACCAGTATCGGCCGTGTCTTCGTCAAGGGCCTACGCTGCGACCACCCCCGCGTCTGGACCCAGAACCGCGAAGCGGCCATCAACCCGTATGTCGCCCCGCTCGCCCCGCGCCTCCTCTGGATGATCGACGACGGAGAGTGGAACCTCCTCGGCTTCGAGCACCTCGACGGCCGCCCCGCCGACTACAGCCCTGCCTCCCCCGACGTGCCCCTCGTCGCCGAGGCGATCACCAGGCTCGCCTCCGTCCGGGCTCCGGCGGATATCGAGCTCAAACAGATCGAACAGCGCTTCGCCGAGTACCTCGACACCCCCGCCGACGCCCAACTCCTGTGCGGCGAAGCACTGCTGCACACCGACTGGACCCCGGACAATGTGCTCATCGTCGGAGAGGCCGCCCGCGTCGTCGATTGGGCCTGGCCGACCCGAGGTGCCGCCTGGATCGATGCCGCGTGCTGGATCGTCTGGCTGATCTCCACCGGCCACACCCCCGAGGGTGCCGAACAGTGGGCAGCAGAGACCCCGGCCTGGGCCACAGCACCGGCCCGCGCCCTCGACGTGTTCGCCACCGCCCAACAGCGCCTGTGGGAAGGCATCGCCGCAGATGCGCTCGACGTGCCCTGGAAGCGCGACCTCGCGGACGCCGCAGCTCGCTGGTCGGCCTACCGCCGAGCCCGATGACAGCGGGAGTCCTGATGGCAACCGACCCACCCGTCCACCGCACTGAGACGCTCACCACCCCCGCCGGGGATCAGGCGGACATCGACACCGAGATGGTTCCCGTCATCCGCGCACTCTGGGGCCTCGGCCTCACCACCACGGCCTGCTGCCAGGATGTCGGCGAGGCCGTCGCCGGCATCCGCGCCCAGAGGGAGACACCGCTCGGCTACGGCGGCGACGGCTTCATCGCGTATCACCATGGCTACGCACTTTTGAAGCTGCCGGTTCCCGAAGCTCAGAGACTGGTTGAAATGCTCGCCGGAACTGAAGCGTTCGGCGAGTGGATGCGCCACCCATGGCGTCCTGGATCATGGCGGATGCACATTCCCCTCACGGCTGAGGGTTCTGCTCCTGAGGCACTCCTTCACTTCTCACGGTCCCAGATCGCGCTCCTCACCGACGTTCTTCGAGGCGCGATCCGTGTGTCCCATCGCTGAACCGGCTGGAGAGGGCAGTCTCATCTGCCACAACCCGCCCCGGGCGCCTCCGGCGCCCCTCGGCACGAACTGGTACCCGACAACGCACCCAACGTGTCGCCCCTGCCCAAGCAGGCAGCGCCAAAGGTGTTCAGAGCCATTGGCCCCAGCCGAACGTTGCCATGTAGGCACGCCGGAAAGCGTCCCGGCCGCGGCCGCCCCGGTAGTGGATCACGGCCAGAGCAAGAACGAACCAGGTGGTGACCCCGCCGCCGACGATCAAGGTCCAGCGGAGGCCGGAGCTACCGGCGATCACGGCCAGGACGATCACCGTCGCGCCCAGGCCCAGGTGGCCGCTGGACAGATCCGAGCGCAACGCCTCGCGCCCGGAGCGGCGTGCCTCCCTCATGTCCCGGGTGTACCGGGAAGAAGCCGAGCCTTCGTCGTTCCTGTGCTCCGAGCCGTGCTCCACGACCGTGGCCCCCTGACAGATCCAGCCGCGCCTGCGGGCGGGCACGCGCGGGCGTGGGGCGACATGCGGAGAGGCGCGCCGCCCGGACCTCCTGGGTCCTGGTGCGACCCCGATCCGGTGCCCCAGCGCGCGCACCGCGCCGTAACCGCCGTTGTCCAGCAGGAGATACGTCACCGGGGCGCGGTGCCGGGCGGC
>NZ_JBFBJB010000038.1:0-93693 GCF_040685895.1 Streptomyces sp. NPDC088124
GGATCGAGGCATGGCGGAGCCATGGTGAGTGACGACAACGCCGCGAGGTGCGTGCCCCAGCCCCGCGACGCCGCCCCCCATTCGCCGGTCGGTCTCGGTGAACGGTCCCGCGATGAGGAGGACAGATGACGGCAAGGACACCGGCCAGTCGGGGAGGTCCGGGCACCGGTACGGCCGGTGACGCCGTGACCGAGCGGTTCCGGGCCGCCCGGGACTTCCTCCTCGCCCACCGCGAGGACTACCCGGCGGCGTACGAGGGGTTCACCTGGCCGCGCCTCGAACGCTTCAACTGGGCGCTCGACTGGTTCGACCGGATCGCCGAGGGCCCCGACGGGCAGGGCGACGACCGGCTCGCCCTGCACATCGTCGAGGAGGACGGGCGCCACACCCGCGTGACGTTCGCCGAGATGGCGGCCCGTTCCAGCCGGGCCGCGAACTGGCTGCGCGAGCGCGGGGTACGGGCCGGCGACCGTATCGTCGTGATGCTCGGGAACCAGGCCGAGCTGTGGGAGACCGCCCTCGCCGCGATGAAACTGCGGGCCGTCGTCATCCCCGCCACACCCCTCCTGGGCACTATCGACCTGCGGGACCGGGTCGAGCGCGGCCGGGCCGCCCATGTGATCGCCCGTACGGAGGACACCGGCAAGTTCGATGACATCCCGGGCGACTTCACCCGTATCGCCGTGGGCGGCGCCCCCGCCGGCTGGCACGCGTACGAGGACGCCCGCGACCGGTCAGCCGACTTCGAGCCGGACGGTGTCACCCGTGCGGATGACCCGCTGATGCTCTACTTCACCTCGGGGACCACCGCCCGCCCCAAGCTGGTCGAGCACACCCATGTCTCGTACCCCGTCGGCCATCTCGCGACGATGTACTGGATCGGGCTGCGGCCGGGCGACGTCCACCTCAACATCGCCTCGCCCGGATGGGCCAAGCACGCCTGGTCGAACCTCTTCGCCCCGTGGAACGCCGAGGCGACCGTCTTCGTCCACAACTACACCCGCTTCGACCCGGCGCGGCTGATGGCGGAGATGGACGACGCGGGCGTGACCAGTTTCTGCGCTCCGCCCACCGTCTGGCGGATGCTGATCCAGGCCGATCTCTCCCTGCTGCGCACCGCGCCGCGCGAGGCCGTCGCGGCGGGCGAACCGCTCAACCCCGAGGTGATCGAGACCGTACGCCGCGAGTGGGGCGTGACGATCAGGGACGGCTTCGGCCAGACCGAGACGGCCGTCCAGGTCGCCAACTCGCCCGGCCAACTGCTCAAGGCGGGCTCCATGGGGCGGCCGACCCCCGGTTTCAAGGTCGAGCTGCTGGACCCGGTCACCGGCGAACCGGGCGCCACCGAGGGCGAGATCTGCCTCGACCTCGCCGCCCGCCCCGTCGGCCTGATGACCGGGTACCACGGTGATCCCGGCCGTACGGCCGAGGCGATGGCGGGCGGCTACTACCGGACCGGCGACATCGGCGTGCGCGACGCCGACGGGTACATCACCTACGTCGGCCGCTCCGACGACGTCTTCAAGTCGTCCGACTACAAGATCTCGCCCTTCGAGCTGGAGAGCGTGCTCCTGGAGCACGAAGCGGTCGCGGAGGCCGCCGTCGTCCCGGCGCCCGACCCGCTGCGGCTGGCCGTGCCCAAGGCGTATGTCGTCCTCGCCGAGGGGTGGCAGCCGGGTCCCGACACGGCCAAGGTGCTCTTCGCCCACTCGCGGGGGCTCCTCGCGCCGTACAAGCGGATCCGCAGGCTGGAGTTCGCCGAACTGCCCAAGACCGTGTCGGGGAAGATCCGCCGCATCGAGCTGCGCGAGCGGACGGCCGAGGGCTCCGGAGCCGAGTACGACGAGGGGGATCTGAGGTGACGGAACCGGTGGCGCTGTCGTACGCGCACGGTACGGGCACGACGGAGCTGCTGGGCGACACCATCGGCACCAACCTGGACCGGGCGCTCGCCGCCTTCCCCGACCGCGAGGCGCTGGTCGACGTGGCGTCGGGACGGCGCTGGACGTACCGGGAGTTCGGCGCCGCGGTCGGGACGCTGGCCCGGGCGCTGCTCGCGCGCGGGGTGGCCAAGGGCGACCGGGTCGGGATCTGGGCCGTCAACTGCCCCGAGTGGGTGTTCGTGCAGTACGCCACGGCGCGGATCGGCGCGATCATGGTCAACATCAACCCGGCCTACCGTGCGCACGAGGTGGAGTTCGTCCTCGACCAGTCGGGGATCTCGGTGCTGTTCGCGTCCCTCACCCACCGGGGCAGCGACTACCGCGCCCTGGTCGAGCGGGTACGCGGACGCTGCCCCGGACTGCGATCCGTGCACTACATCGGAGATCCGACCTGGGACGAACTCCTGCTCCACGCGGGCGAGGCGACGGAGGCCCAGCTCGCGGAGCGGGAGGCCGGGCTCTCCTGCGACGACCCGATCAACATCCAGTACACCTCGGGCACCACCGGCTTCCCGAAGGGAGCCACGCTCTCCCACCACAACATCCTCAACAACGGCTATTTCGTGGGGGAGGCGATCGGCTGCACCGAGCGGGACCGGATCTGTCTGCCCGTGCCGTTCTACCACTGCTTCGGCATGGTGATGGGCAATCTCGCCGCCACCTCGCACGGCGCGTGCGTCGTCATCCCCGCGCCGTCGTTCGAGGCCACCGCCACCCTGGACGCGGTCGTGCGGGAGCGCTGCACCGCGCTCTACGGCGTGCCCACGATGTTCATAGCCGAGCTGGACCTGCCCGGCTTCGCCGCGTACGACCTCTCCTCCCTGCGCACCGGGATCATGGCGGGGTCGCCCTGCCCGGTCGAGGTGATGAAGCGGGTCGTCGCCGAGATGAACATGCGGGAGGTGGCCATCTGTTACGGCATGACCGAGACCTCACCGGTCTCCCTGGCGACCCGGCGCGACGACGACCTGGAGCGCCGTACGGGCACGGTCGGGCGGGCCCTGCCGCACATCGAGGTGAAGGTGGTCGACCCGGCGACCGGGGTGACACTGCCGCGCGGCGAGCCGGGCGAGCTGTGCACCCGGGGGTACAGCGTGATGCTCGGCTACTGGAACGAGCCGGAGCGCACGGCCGAGGTGATCGACGCCGGGCGCTGGATGCACACCGGCGATCTCGCGGTGATCAGGGAGGACGGCTACGCGCGGATCGTCGGCCGGATCAAGGACCTGATCATCAGGGGCGGCGAGAACGTCTACCCCCGCGAGATCGAGGAGTTCCTGTACGGCCACCCCAAGGTCACCGACATACAGGTGGTCGGGGTCCCCGACGCGAAGTACGGCGAGGAGATCGTGGCCTGCGTGATCCCGCGCGACCCGGCGGACCCGCCGACGCCGGACGAGATCACGGCGTACTGCCGGGAACGGCTCGCGCACTACAAGATCCCGCGCCGGGTGGAGATCGTGGACAGCTTTCCCATGACGGTCAGCGGGAAGGTCAGAAAGGTCGAGCTGCGGGAGCGCTTCTCGCCCGGACCGGGGTGACCCGGGATGGCCCGACGCGGGCCGGCCGGGGTCGTTCACCGGCGCGGGGGTGTCGGGAGCGCGCGCCGCATGCAGACCCGGGGCCAGCGGTCGAGTCCGTGCGCGGCCTCCGCGCGGCGGAGCGCCCGCAGGCCGTCGGTGAGCCGGTCCTCGGTGAGGGTCCGGAAGCCGAGGCGCGCGTAGTACGGGGCGTTCCACGGCACGTCGGCGAAGGTGGTGAGGGTGAGGGCGGTGAACCCGGCGCCGACGGCCCGCGCCGCGAGGTGGTCGATCAGTGCCCGGCCGATGCCGAGACGGGCGGCGTCCGGGTGCACCGACACCTGCTCGACATGGGCGGCGCCGTCGACCGGGTCGTGGAGCAGATACGCGACGGGGCGCCCGTCGCCCGCGGTCCCGTCGTCGCCGGTCCCGGCGACCCACGCTCGGCCCGCGCTCCGGTAATGCTCCAGCACGGCGAGAGCGGGGGGCGCGTCGTCGGCGACGGCGGCCATCCCCAGCGCGCGGAACGCCTCGCCGGCCGCCCCCTCGATGTCCTGGAGGAACGGCAGGTCGGTTCGGGTGGCGGGGCGGATGACCGGGGGTCGGATCAGCATGGAGCGAGTATGACCGCGTACGGTCGCCGCGGCGCCCGGATTTCCCCGGTCACGCCCCGGTGGAGACCAGCTCGTCCGCCGGTCCGTTGACCGGTTTCGGGGAGCCCGTGAGGTCCATGACGAAGAGCGGCAGCCCGAGGTCGTCGGCACGGGCCCGGGCGTCGTCCGCGTACCCCGCCAGGGAGAAGTAGACGCTCACCGCGGACGCGTTGAGTCCGTTGAGCCAGAGGCATTCGACGGAGCGCACGGACGCCGGGCTCATGGTCGGGTCGACCTGGGCGATCACATCGGGGCCGCGCAGGTCGATGCCGGAGGCGGGCCGCTCGTCCGTCGGGACGACGCTCTTGAACCCCAGCCAGCGCAGGTAGAGCCCGGCCGCGGTCACCGCGTCGTGGGAGGTACGGATCGTCAGCGGGCGGAACGCGGGGCGGGGCGAGGCGGCGGTCCTGGGCAGCGGGATGTGCGCGGGCCGCTCGGGATGTTCGAACCGCTCCGGCCGTACGGGCAGTTCGGACCGCTCGGGAAGTTCGGGCCGCTCGGGGAGTTCGAGGCGTTCGACCGGAGTGGCAGGCTGACCCTGCTCCCTGAGCCCGGCCGGCGGTTCTTCGGGATACTCGAACCGTACGGGGATCCGCAGCACCGCCCCGCACGCGCAGCCCAGTTCGGGTCGTGGCTGGTCGCACGCGATACCGCACTCCGCGCAGCGGACCGTCACCCACTCGTCCTCCCACGTGCGGTGCGTGACGGGCTCCACCGGCGCGCCCGCGGCGAGCGGCGGGGCCACCGGAGCCCCGCACACGCAGGGGTAGACCGGCGCCGTGAAGGTGTGACCGCCGCCGCAGGACGGACAGCTCACCGGAACGCTCTCACCCATCACGGCCCCCTCTGTTCGATTGCTCTCAGTGTTCCATCGTCCACCAAGAGCGAGGCGACGGGGAGTGGTTCGGCCATCGAATGACGGTTGCCCCGGAGGGTGTCCGGGGCCCGTCCGCGGTGTGCACCGGGCGGCGGCGGGGCCGGGGCGCGACCGTACAGGTGTCGGCGCCGCCGCCGTCCGGCGTTCGAGGGGGTCCCTCCGAGGGGCCCTGCGAGGGCCCCTGGGTCAGACCTGCCGGCCCGCGAGGCGCTCCACCCCGCGCAGCAGCGCGGAGTGGTCGAGCCCCCCGTCGCCCTGCGCGCGCAGCGACGCGACGAGCTGGGCGACGGCGGCCCCCACGGGCAGCGGCGCGCCGACGGCCCGGGCGGCGTCCGTGACGATGCCCATGTCCTTGTGGTGCAGATCGATCCGGAAGCCGGGGGCGAAGTCGCGGTTCAGGAACGCGTTCCGCTTACGGGCCAGCACGGTCGAGCCGGCCAGCCCGCCGCCGAGGACGTCCAGCGCCGCCGCGAGGTCCACGCCGGACTTCTCCAGGAAGACCACCGCCTCGGCGCACGCCTGGATGTTGACCGCGACGATGAGCTGGTTGGCGGCCTTCACCGTCTGGCCCGCGCCGTGCGGCCCGCACAGCACGACGGTCTTCCCCAGCACCTCCAGCAGCGGCCTCGCCTCGTCGAACACGGCCTGCTCGCCGCCGACCATGATGGACAGGACGGCCTCGACCGCCCCGGCCTCACCGCCGGAGACCGGCGCGTCGAGCACCCTGACGCCTTTGGCCGCCGCGTTGCGCGCCAGCTCCACGGAGGTCTCCGGGGTGATCGAGGACATGTCGATCAGCAGGGCCCCGGGCGCCGCGTGGGCGAGGATGCCGTCGTCGCCGTACGCGACCGCCTCGACCTGCGGGGAGGCGGGCACCATCGTGATGATCACCTCGGCGCCCGCCACCGCCTCGGCGACCGATCCGGCCGCGGTGCCGCCGGCCGCGGCGAGCCGGTCCAGCTTCTCCCGCTCCAGGGTGTAGCCGGTCACGGCGTAACCGGCCTTGATCAGATGCTCGGACATGGGGGAGCCCATGATGCCGAGTCCTATCCAGGCGACACGGGGAAGTCCGCTCATGAGGATGCTCCTCTGCTCAGGGGGTCACTCAAGGGGCTGCTCAAGGGGCAGCCGGTCCAGGGGCCGGTCAAGGGGCTGCTCAGGGGGTGCGCCAGCCGAAGGACTCGGCGCTGGGACGGTCGCCCGGCTTGTACTCCAGGCCGATCCAGCCGGCGTAACCGGCCTTGCGGAGCCGGTCGACCAGCTCCTCCAGCGGCAGCTCCCCGGTGCCCGGCGCGCCGCGCCCGGGGTTGTCCGCGATCTGTACGTGGCCGGTCCGGCCGGCGTACCGGTCGATCGCCCCGGCGAGGTCCTCGCCATTCATCGACAGGTGGTACAGGTCCAGCAGGAACGCGGCGTTGCCGAGTCCCGTGGCCTCGTTGACCCGGTCCGCGACCTCCACGGCGGAGGCGGCGCCGACCAGCGGATAGTCCGGGGACTCGGGCCGGTTGAGCGCCTCGATCAGCAGGAGCGCCCCGATCTCGTCGGCGGCGCGGGCGGCCAGGGAAAGGTTCTCCAGGGCCAGGGCGTCCTGGCGGGCCGGGTCCACCCCGGGGACCCGGTTCCCGTACAGCGCGTTGAGCGCCGTGCAGCCGGTGGCGGCGGCGAATTCGGCCGCGACCGCCACATTGGCGCGGAACCGGTCGGACTCCTCGCCGGGTACGGAGAGCGCGCCCCGGTCGGGGCCCGGCAGCAGGCCCGCGTAGAAGTTCAGCCCGACCAGCCGGGTGCCCGCGTCGTCCAGGGCCGTGCGCAGGTCGTCGAGGGCGGCCCGCGGCGGGGTCGGGGTGTCGGTCCACGGCCACCACAGCTCCACCGCGGTGAAACCCGCGGCCGCGGCGGCCGCGGGGCGCTCCAGCAGGGGCAGTTCGGTGAAGAGGATGGACAGATTCACATCGAAGCGCTGCTCTGTGCCGCGCCAGGACGGGGAGACATAGGCCATGGGGAGTCCGACTCTCCTTCCGTATGGTGAAAATATTTTTCTGCTTGACGGAATGCTGCCCGCTGGGCTTCCACGCTGTCAAGGAAACCCGCACAGCGAGGGAACCGGCACAGCAAGGACGGAGATCTGGGTGACCTATCAGCAGCCGGTCCTGGACGACCTCGACCGGCAGATCCTCGCCGCGCTCGTCGCCAACGCGCGCACCAGCTTCACGGAGATCGGCCAGTCGGTCGGGCTCTCGGCCCCGGCGGTGAAGCGGCGGGTCGACCGGATGCGCGAGACCGAGGTGATCACCGGCTTCACCACGATCGTGCGGCCGGCCGCCCTCGGCTGGCGCACGGAGGCGTACGTCGAGGTGTTCTGCGACGCCGCGGGCCCGCCCCGGCGCCTCGCCGAGGTCGCGCGCACCTACCCCGAGGTGGTGGCCGCCGTGACCGTGACCGGCGGGGCGGACGCCCTGCTGCACATCAGAGCCGCCGACATCGACCACTTCGAGGAGGTGCTGGAGAGGATCAGGGCCGAGCCGTTCGTCACCCGCACCAACAGCTTCATAGCCCTCACCCATCTGCTCCCCAACAGCCCGGAGGCCGGCAGCCCCGCCACACCGCCCGACGAGACGAACTGCCGCTGAGGGCGCCCGCCCGGTGGGAGCCACGGGTACGGGCCCACCGCGGCCGGCGGCCGGCGGCCGGCTACGGGGTGCGCGGCGCCGCGCCGCCGGCATGGGCGCGGAGCGCGCACGCCACGGCGCCCGGGCGTTCGGCGGGCGCGAGATGCGCGGCGCCCGGCAGTTCGAGGAGGGTGGCGCCGGGCACCGCGTCCGCGATCTCCCGGGAGTGCGCGGGCGGGGTCGCCGGGTCCTCGCGGCCCGCGACGACCAGGGTCGGCGCCGTGACGGTGGGCAGGAGGCCGCGGATGTCGTACGCGGCCAGCGCGTCGCAGCAGGCCGCGTACCCGGCGGGGTCGGCGTTCCGTACGTCGTCGACCAGGGCCGGAACGGTGAACCCCGGGGTGAACCAGCGTCCCGGCGCGCTCTCCGCGATCCCGGCCAGCCCCTCCCGGCGCACCAGGGCCGCGCGCTCCCGCCACGGCCCCGGGCCGCCGAAGTGCGCGGAGGAACAGACCACGGCCAGGCTCGCCACCCGCTCCGGGGCGTGTGTCGCGAGATGCAGCCCGACGGCGCCGCCCAGGGAGACTCCGGCGTACGCGAACCGGTCGACGGAGAGCGAGTCGGCGAGCGCCAGCACCAGCTCCGCGAGATCGGCGACCGTCGCCCCCGGGCCGATCAGACCGGCCGCGGAACCGCCGTGCCCCGGCAGGTCCCACCGTACGACCCGGTGCGCGACGGCGAGTTCGGGCACGACCGCGTCCCAGAGCGCCAGCGAGGTGCCGAGGGAAGGGCCGAGCAGCAGCGGGGGAGCCGAGGCGGGCCCCTCGGCGCGATGGTGCAGCCCCCGGGCGGCCGCCGCGCCGGTTCCGGTTGTCTCCGAGGTTGTCAACGTCGCTCCAGGGCACGGTCGGTGAGGGCACCGGCGCCGCCGGTGCAGCGGGTGGGATCGGTGAGTACGGCCGGATCGAGTCCCCCGAGGGCCGGCTCGTCGGCGAGAACGGCGGCGAGGACCTCGGCGAGGGGGATGCCCTCGGTACGGGTCCGCCGCGCGGCATCGGTGAGCAGTTCCTTCGCGCGGGACCGGCCCACGAGCGGGGCGAGTTCGGCCGACAGCCGCTCCGAGACGATCAACCCGTGGGTGAGATAAAGGTTTTCACGCATCGTCCCGGCGTGGACCCGCAGTCCCTCCGCGAGTTCCGCCGCGTCCCGGGCCGCGCCGCCGGTCAGCCGGAGCAGCTCGCGCAGCGGCTCCCACTCGGCGTGCCAGGCGCCCGCGGGCCGCTCGTCCTCGGCGGTCATCGAGCCGAGGAGCGTCGCGGCGAGGGCGGGGGCGCGCCGGGCGGCGGCGGCGACCAGCGTGGCGCGTACCGGGTTCGCCTTGTGCGGCATGGCGGAGGAACCGCCGCCCGTCCCCTCGGACAGCTCACCGATCTCGGTACGGGAGAGCGTGAGCACATCGGCCGCGGGTTTGCCGAGCGCGCCCACCGTGAAGGCGAGGGCGGCGGCGAGATCCGCGACCGGGGTACGGAGGGTGTGCCAGGGCAACGCCGGTTCCGTCAGGCCGAGTTCAGCGGCGAAGACGGCGGGCAGCCGCAGCGCGGCCCCGACGGCCCCGATCCCGGCCCCGGCCCCCGCCCCGGCAGCCTCGGCTCCGGCTCCGGCGGTCCCGATCCCGGCCTCGGCTCCGGCCCCCGCGGCCTCGCCCGCGGCCGGGCCGTATGCCTCGAAGGCCGCCAGCGTGCCCGCCGCGCCGCCGAGTTGGGCGGGGAGCGTGGCGCGCACCGAGCGCAGCCGGTCGCGGGCGTCCAGCACCAGGCTCCGCCAGCCCGCCGCCTTCAGCCCGAAGGTCGTCGGGACCGCGTGCTGGGTCAGCGTGCGGCCCGGCATCACGGTGTCGCGGTGCGCGGCCGCCAGCCGAGCCAGCGCCCGTTCCGTACGGTCCAGATCCGCCAGGACCGGTTCCAGGGTCCGCGCGGCCACCAGCATCGCCGCCGTGTCCAGGATGTCCTGGCTGGTCGCGCCCCGGTGGACGTACGGCGCGAGCGCGGCCGGCAGCGCGGCGGTGAGCTCCGCCACCAGCGGGATCACCGGATTGCCGCCGTCCCGGGCGCGCAGCGCGAGCTCCCGGGCGTCGAAGCGGGCCGCGTCGCACACCGCGCCGACCGCGCGCGCCGCCTCGGCCGGGGCCAGGCCCAGCGCCGCCTGGGCCCGGGTGAGCGCGGCCTCCGCGTCCAGCATCGCCCGGAGGAACGCGGTGTCACCGGTGGTGGACTCGGCGCGGCAGCCGGCCCGCCCGGGCGCGAGCAGCCCGGCGTCGAGCGGCCCGGCGTCGAGCGCGCCGGATCCGGGCGGATCGGCGCGGGATGTGTCGTGCTCGCTCACCGGAACTCCAGAAAGACCGTTTCCCCTTCGCCCTGAAGGCGGATGTCGAAACGGTACGCGCGCGGCCCGCCCGGCTCGGGGGCGGCGATCAGCGTGGCGCGCCGCCCGGCGGCCAGGGAGCTGAGCAGGGCGTCGCCGGTGTCCGTCAGATAGGCGCGGGTGTACAGGTGGTGGAGCAGTCCCCGGGCGAAGACGGCGACGCTGATGTACGGGACGCCGCCCGGTGGCAGCGTACGGACCGCCCAGTGCCCGTCGGCGTCCGTCGGGACCCGTCCGAAGCCGGTGAAGTCGACGCCGCCCCGGCCGATGACCCGGCCGGTGACCGGGTCGCGGCGCAGCGATCCCGGCCGGCCGGCGCGTGAGCCGTCGGGCGCGGGCTGCCAGGTCTCGACGATCGCGTCGGGGACGGGGTGGCCGGCGCCGTCGTACACGTATCCGTGCAGGGTGAGGGTGTCGGGATGGCCGGCGGGGGCGATGTCGCCGCCGCCCTCGAAGGGCAGGGCGTACCCGTAGAACGGGCCGACGGTCTGCGAGGGCGTCGGCCCGAAGGCCCCGCCCCCGGTTCCGGCCCCGGGTCCGGCCCCGTTCTCCGGTGCGGGTGTGGACGTGGACGTCATCAGTGGTCTCCGCCTTCCTCGAAGAGTGTGGCGGACGGTCCGTCGAGGACGATGTCCCAGCGGTAGCCGAGGGACCACTCGGGGACGGACAGCTCATGGTCGTAGGCCGCCACCAGCCGCGCCCGCGCCGATGCGTCGGTCACCGACTGGAGGACCGGGTCGTACGGGAAGACCGGATCGCCCGGGAAGTACATCTGCGTGACGAGGCGCTGGCTGAACGCCGTGCCGAAGAGCGAGAAGTGGAGGTGCGCGGGGCGCCAGGCGTTGACGTGGTTGCGCCACGGATAGGCGCCGGGCTTGATCGTCGTGAAGGCGTAGTTCCCCTGATCATCCGTCAGGCACCGTCCGAAACCGGTGAAGTTGGGGTCGAGCGGCGCCGGGTGCTGGTCGAGCTGGTGCGCGTACCGGCCGGAGGCGTTGGCCTGCCACAGCTCCACGAGCTGACCGCGCACGGGCCGCCCCGCCCGGTCGAGCAGCCGTCCGGAGACGGTGATCCGCTCGCCGAGCGGCTCGCCCGGGTGCTGCCGGGTGAGATCCCGGTCGAGCGCGGTGACATCGGTGACACCGAACGCCGGTCCCGTCAGCTCCACGGCCTCGGGGTCCCGCAGCGGGATCAGCGGCTGCTTCGGGTGCCGGAAATGGCTGCTGCGGTACGGCGGGTAGTCGCGCGGCGGATGGCTCCCGGCGGCGGACGCCGCGCGCGCCGCGGCGACCTCGGCGTCGATCTCGCGCTGGCTCAGCCCGTCGGGCAGCGGAGGCGTGGTCACAGGGCGGCTCCCTGGGGACGGGGTGCGGCGGCGGCAGTCGGTGCGCCGGTGTCCGGCACGGCGGTACGGAGCCGCGCGGCGGTCTTCCCGGCGATCTCGGCGGCGGTCACGCCCGGCGCGCACTCCACCAGCGCCAGCCCGTCCTCCGTGACATCGAGCACCCCGAGGTCGGTGATGATCCGGTTCACACATCCCCGGCCGGTCAGCGGCAGGGTGCACTCCTCCAGGATCTTCGGGCCGCCGTCCTTGGCGGTGTGGGTCATCACGACGATGACCGTGCGCGCGCCGTGGACCAGGTCCATCGCCCCGCCGATGCCGGTGATCAGCTTGCCGGGGACGGCCCAGTTAGCGAGGTCGCCCCGGGCGGAGACCTGCATCGCGCCCAGCACGGCGACATCGATGTGGCCGCCGCGGATCATGCCGAAGGAGAGCGCGGAGTCGAAGTACGAGGCACCGGGCAGGACCGTGACGGTCTCCTTGCCCGCGTTGATCAGATCCGGGTCGACGGCGTCCTCCGTCGGGTACGGGCCGACGCCGAGGATGCCGTTCTCCGACTCCAGGACCACCTCCACGCCGTCCGGGAGATGGTTGGGGATCAGCGTCGGCAGCCCGATGCCGAGGTTGACGTACCCGCCGTCCGGAAGCTCGCGCGCCGCCCGCGCGGCCATCTCTTCCCTCGTCCAGGCCATCAGCGACGCACCGTCCTCTTCTCGATTCCCTTGTCGGCGGCCTGTTCCGGGGTGAGCGCCACGACCCGCTGGACGAAGATCCCCGGCAGGTGCACCGCGTCCGGCGGGATCTCGCCGGGCTCGACCAGCTCCTCCACCTCGGCGATCGTCACCCGGCCCGCCATGGCGGCGAGCGGGTTGAAGTTGCGGCTGGACTTGCCGAAGACCAGGTTCCCGTGCTGGTCGCCCCGCGCGGCGCGGACCAGCGCGAAGTCGGTCCGGATGGCGCGCTCCAGCACGTACTCCGTACCGTCGAAGTCGCGCACCTCCTTGGCCGGTGACGCCAGCGCCACGCCGCCCTCGCCGTCGTACCGCCAGGGCAGACCGCCCTCCGCGACCTGGGTGCCGACACCGGCGGGGGTGTAGAAGGCGGGGATGCCGCAGCCGCCGGCCCGCAGCCGTTCGGCGAGGGTGCCCTGCGGGATCATCTCGACCTCGATCTCACCGGCGAGATACTGCCGGGCGAACTCCTGGTTCGCCCCGATGTACGAACCGGTCACCCGGGAGATTCGGCCCGCGGCCAGCAGGACGGCCAGTCCCGAGTCGAGCGCGCCGCAGTTGTTGGAGACCACGGCGAGATCCCGGACGCCGAGCGCGTACACCGCCTTGATCAGCTCGTTCGGGACACCGCTCAGGCCGAAGCCGCCCACGGCGAGCGACACCCCGTCCCGGGTGTCGGCCACGGCCTCCGCGGCGGTGGCGACCACCTTGTCCATATGTGAAGTCCCCCTCTCTTCCGGCTCTTCCGGCGCCCCGTGCCCCCGTGTACCCGGGCGCGCTCTCAGGCCCCTGCACCCCGCTCGAATGCTCAGGGCACTGACTATCTTGTCGGTCTGTTTCCTCGAAGGTTCACACAAGCTGCCACCCGGCTCCACGTACGTCAAGGGTGCTGAGTGAGGCCCGAGGGAGCGCGTATCGTTCAGTGCACCAACGAAATGATGGCCGGGGAGTACCCCGTCCCCGGCATCGCGGAGTCCGAGGAGCGCATATGGCCGCGGTGGACCTGACCACACACCCCGGGCATCTCGCCCGCCGTCTCCAGCAGGCGCACTACCTGCTGTGGACCACGATGGTCTCCGAGGAGATCACGTCGCCCCAGTTCGCCGTGCTCAACGCCCTCGTCGCCGAACCGGGGCTCGACCAGCGCACCGCCGGTGAGCGGGTGGGCCTGGACCGCTCCACCACCGCCGAGGTGGTCACCCGGCTGAGCCGCCGGGGCCTGGTCGACAAGGCGCGCGACCCGCAGGACGGCCGCCGCTTCATGCTGCGCCCCACCGGCGACGGGGCGCGGACCCACCGCAAGCTGGCGCTCCGCGCGGCCCGGATGAACCAGGTCTTCCTCGGCCCGCTCACCCCCGCCGAGCAGGCGGTCTTCTTCGATCTGCTCCAGCGCGTCGCCGAGGCCGCGGAGGGCCTGCGCAATCCGGCGGAACCGGTCGCGCACTGAGGGCGGGCCGCTCACGCGCCGGGGGCGGGCCGGTCACGTACCGAACAGAAGCCGGTCATGTATGGGCCCTGGCCGGTCGCATATGGGCCGTAGCTGGTCACGTATGGGCCGCGGCCGGTCACGTACCGACCGGAGACCCGTTGCTCCGCCGCGCGGCGGAGCCCCTCGGGCCGCGCGGGAACCGTCCTGACAGAATGTCCCCCATGACTACCGAGAACGTATTCTTCGACATCACGATCAACGGCGAGGCGGCCGGCCGGATCACCTTCCGCCTCTTCGACGACGTCGTCCCCAAGACCGCCCAGAACTTCCGCGAGCTGGCCACCGGCGAGCAGGGCTTCGGCTACGCCGGGTCGAGCTTCCACCGGGTCATCCCGGACTTCATGCTCCAGGGCGGCGACTTCACCGCCGGCAACGGCACCGGCGGCAAGAGCATCTACGGCAACAAGTTCGACGACGAGAACTTCCAGCTCAAGCACGACCGGCCGTTCCTGCTCTCCATGGCGAACGCGGGCCCGAACTCCAACGGCTCGCAGTTCTTCATCACCACCGTGGTGACGTCGTGGCTGGACGGCAAGCACGTCGTCTTCGGCGAGGTCGTCGAGGGCCAGGACCTGGTCAAGAAGATCGAGTCCCTGGGCTCCCGCTCCGGCTCGACCTCCGCGAAGATCACCATTTCCGCTTCCGGTGCCGTGCAGGGCGCGTAACGACTAAGGTCGTGTCCCACGTGCCTGGGGCACCCGAACGGCCGCAGTGACCCTCCAGGCTTCCGGCGGTGGAGGCACAGTGCGCTTGAGAGCGGAGTTCACGACCGAACCCTTCGACCTCGACGAGGCGCCCGCCCACGCGGTGGTGGCCCGCGAGGTCGTCCAGGGGGCACCGCTCGACGCGGTCGACGTCGGGCCGTTCGGCAACACCGTGGAGGGCGGCGCCGACGCCGTACTGGCGGCGCTGGGGACCGTCCTGCGCGAGTCCCTGGCGGCCGGTGCGACCCGGGTCTCGCTCCAGGTCAATGTGATCGGGAGCGGACCCGGGAGCGCCGGTACCGGCAGCGCGGGACCCGGCCCGGAAGCCGGTCCCGAAACCGGTCCCGCCGGGGAGGGCGACCGGTGAGCGAGCCGCTCGACCATCCCTTCGTCGCGGCGGTCAGACCGCTGGTCGACGCCATGGGCGGACAACTGCTGACGCCCGAGGAGGCCCGGCCCGACGATGTCGTCCTGGCCTGGGAGGGCGCGGACGTGCTGGCCGTGCGGCTGCCCCAGCTCTCGGACTCCCTCGACCACATCCTGGCCTCGCTGGAGCGCGGCCACGGCAGACCGCTCGCGGAGCTGGACCGCAAGGCCAAGCAGTCCGTCGTACGGACCCTGGAGGCGCGCGGCGCCTTTGTCGTACGGCACGGGGTGGAGAAGGTGGCGACCGCGCTCGGTGTCAGCCGCTTCACCGTCTACAACTACCTCAACTACGCCGACGAGCAGCGCGCCAGGGCGCGGGAGCAGGACGGCTGACGCGACGTCCGCCGGGCCGGGCCCTCAGTGGCCGACGCGGAACGTCGCGTCCTGCCGCTCGGTCGTGGTCGAGACCGGGTCGACGCGCAGGACGTAGTCCGCGTGACGGATGTAGCGGGTGGGTCGATCCGGCCCACGTTGTTGGCGTGCCGGATTTGACGTGCTCCCTGGCCTAAAGTCCGGGGATTCCGGCCTGGGTCGTCCGACCCTTCCGGGGGCTTCCTGCTTCACCACGCTGTGCCGGGACTTTCGCCCTGGTCTGACCAGCGCTCCACGAGGCGTTTAGCGTCTCCGCCCGTCCGGCGGCGACACGGCGTCCTTCGACAAGGACGTTGCATGCTGCGTTGTGGTCGCGGTCGTGCACGGTGCCGCACGCGCCGCACGTCCACTCCCGGACGTGCAGGGGTTTGGGGCCGTCCCGGAATCCGCAGGCCGAGCAGACCTGAGAGGAGGGGAAGGCTCGTCCTACCTTGGCGAAGGTGCGGCCGTGCTTGACCGCCTTGTACTCCAGCATGCCGACGAACGCGGACCATCCCGCGTCGTGCACGGACTTGGCGAGCCGGGTGCGGCCGAGGCCGGACACCGCGAGGTCTTCCACGTACACCGCTTGGTTGTCGCGGATGATCTGTGTGGAAGCCTTGTGGTGGAAGTCCCGGCGCCGGTCGGCCACCTTGGCGTGCTGGCGTGCGACCTTGATGCGGGCCTTGGCCCGGTTCTTGGATCCTTTGGCCTTGCGGGAGAGGTCCCGCTGAAGGCGTTTGAGTTTCTTCTCGGCCCGGCGCAGGAAGCGCGGGCTGTCGATCTTCCGGCCGTCGGACAGGACGGCGAAGGCGGACAGGCCGAGGTCGACACCGGTGTCGGTGTCCACCTCGGGGAGGATGTCGGGATCGGTGTCCAGGACGAAGCTGAGGAAGTACCGGCCGCAGCTGTCCTTGGTGACCGTCAGGGAGGTCGGGGCAGCCGGCAGCCGGCGGGACCATTTGACCTTGAGATCGCCGATCTTGGCCACGTACACCGTGCCGTTGTCCTTCAGGGAGAAGGCGTTGGTGTTGAGGCGGACCGACTGCCGGGTGTCCTTCTTCGACTTGTAGCGGGGCGGCCCCACTGTGCGGCCCTGCCGTTCGCCTCTGGCCGAGTCGAAGAAGTTCTTGTAGGCGGTGTCGAGGTCACGAAGGGACTGCTGCAGGACGACCGCCGAGACGTCGGCGAGCCAGGCCCGTTCCGCGGTCTGTTTGGCCTGGGTGATGCGGAGCCGGGACAGTTCCGCCGACTTCACGTACGGCAGCCCCGCCGCGTGTGCTTCCTTCCGGTCGCGCAGGCAGTCGTTCCACACCACGCGGGCACATCCGAACGCACTCGCCAGCGCACGGCGCTGGGTGGCGTCCGGGTAGGCCCGGTAGTTGTAGCGGAGCTGCACGACCGGGATCCTACTACGATTGGTCTCATGGATCCGCAGAACGATTATAGGCTTGGCAGACACGTTGTTTCGGCGATGCATGTGCATTTGGTCTTTGTAACGAAGTACCGGCGCGGGGTGTTCGACGACGAGATGCTGGCGCGCTGCGAAGAGATCATGCGCAAGGTGTGCGAGGACTTCGAAGCGGAGCTGAAGGAGTTCAACGGCGAACGCGATCACGTCCACCTCCTGATCAACTACCCGCCCAAGGTCGCGGTCTCGAAGCTGGTCAACAGCCTCAAGGGTGTCTCCGCCCGCCGGATACGCCAGGAGTTCACCGGCCGGATCAACCGCGCCATCATGCACGGACACCTGTGGTCGCCGTCGTATTTCTCCGCATCGTGTGGCGGAGCATCGTTGGCGATCGTCCGCCAGTACATCGAGCAGCAAAAACGCCCGCTCTGAAGCGCACGTCAGAGCATGCTTGAGATGCATTCATCCCCGGCGTGAACGCCAGAGCTTTCTGCAAGAGTCCCGGTAACGGGCCGGAAAGTTGTAGGACTTGAGCCGGTTCCAGGCTGGGGCGCCCCACCGGGAGAGCAGGTTGGCGTACTCGGTCGCCGTGATCGTCGCGATGCCACAGTGCTTGGAATTGAGCGGCTGCGTGTAGCTCCTCCGGCCGAGCGGGGTCCAGGTGCCGGCCGACAGGCTGGAGGACTGCCAGGCGTAGAAGCCCAGAAGGTAGAGCGTGACCGTGTTCACGTCAATCGTTGTGACGGTGGTGAGGGTGGCGGGTGGCAGGCGATGGGCGGCATGACGCGCCGTGCGCAAGATTTCAACAAAGTGTTGACGTTCGGTGGATGAGGGCGTTAGCTGGGCGCAGCCCGTCCCGCCCCCCGCTACGCCCCGTCCCGTCCCGCCACGCCCTGCCACGGAGGCTTCCCGTGACATCGACACCGCCCCCCGCGCCGGGCCTCACCCGGTTCAACACCTCGCCGGACGGCGTGGCCCTGGCCGCGCTGCGCGAGGTGTGTGCCGGCCCGGCGTGGGGGAGGGCGCTGCTCGCCCGGCGCCCGTACGCCACCGAGGACGAACTGCTCGCCGCCGGGGACGCGGCGACGGCGGCGCTGACCGACGCGGAGCTGGCCGAGGCCATGGCCGGGCATCCGCCGATCGGCCGGCCGGCGCCGGGGGACCCCGCCTCCGCCCGGGAGCAGCGCGGCATGGCCGGTGCCTCCGGAGCGCTTCGGGAGGAGATGGCCGAGCTGAACCTGGCCTACCAGGAGCGGTTCGGCCATGTCTTCCTGATCTGCGCCACCGGCGCCACCGCCGAGGAGATGCGGGACGCGCTGCGGACCAGGCTCGGCCACACGCCGGAACGGGAGCGGGAGATCGCGCGCCTCGAACTCGGCAGGATCAACCGCGTCCGGCTCTCCCGGCTGGTCACCGAGGGGTTCGCCGCGGCACCGGTGGCCGCCCCTGCCGCCGCCCCGGCCGCTGCCTCCGTCTCCACCCACATCCTGGACACCAGCGCCGGGCGCCCCGCCGCGGGTGTCGCCGTCGGCCTCGCGGCGCGTACGGAGCACGGGGCGGGGCCCGACGGCGCGTGGGCGGCGCTCGGCACCGCGGTGACCGGCCCGGACGGCCGCTGCGCGGACCTTCCGGCGCCGCCGCCGGGCACCACCCACGTACGGCTCACCTTCGAGACCGGGCCGTACCTCGACCGTGCCGAACCGTTCTTCCCTGAGGTGACCGTCGCCTTCGCCGTCACCCCGGGCGAGCACTATCACGTCCCGCTGCTGCTCAACCCGTTCGGCTACTCCGTCTACCGAGGGAGCTAGTGCTGCCATGACCGACCTTTCCCGCCCGGAGAGCCAGGCTCCGCCGGAGCACCAGGCCCCTCCGGAGAGCCGGGCGCGACCGGCGATGCTCGGCCAGAACCAGTACGGCAAGGCGGAGAACCGCGTCGTCCGGATCACCCGGGACGGCGCCACCCACCACATCAAGGACCTGAACGTCTCCGTCGCGCTCGAAGGCGACATGGACGACGTCCACCACTCGGGCGACAACTCCCATGTCCTGCCGACCGACACCACCAAGAACACGGTGTACGCGTTCGCCAAGGAGTACGGCATCGACTCGGCCGAGCAGTTCGGCATCCACCTCGCCCGCCACTTCGTGACCAGCCAGGAGCCGATCCGCCGGGCGCGCATCCGCGTCGAGGAGTACGCCTGGGAGCGCATCGGGACCGCGTCCCCCGAACTCCGGCACTCGTTCGTCCGCAGGGGCCAGGAGACGCGCGTCGCCCAGATCACCTTCGACGGCGAGAGCTGGCAGGTCGTCTCAGGACTCAAGGACCTGACGGTGCTGAACTCGACCAACTCCGAGTTCTGGGGATACGCCAAGGACCGCTACACGACGCTCAAGGAGGCGTACGACCGCATCCTCGCCACCGATGTCTCCGCGCGGTGGCGCTACGGCTGGACGGGCGACGAGGACTCCATGCCGGAGTGGGACACCTCGTACGCACGGACGAAGGAACACATCCTGCGGGCCTTCGCCGAGACATACTCCCTCTCGCTCCAGCAGACCCTGTACCAGATGGGCTCGCGGGTCATCGACCACCGTGCCGAGATCGACGAGATCCGCTTCTCCCTGCCGAACAAGCACCACTTCCCGGCCGATCTGACCCCTTTCGGGCTGACGAACGAAACCGTCGACGGGGCGGTCTACTTCGCGGCCGACCGCCCGTACGGCCTGATCGAGGCCACCGTCCTGCGGGACGGGGCGGAGCAGCGTATACCGGGGGACCTGACCAACCTGTGAGCCCGTGAGCCCGAGAGCCCGTGAGCCCGTGAGAGGAATCGCCGTGGCGACGTCACGCATCGTCATCGAGAACTGCGCCATCGCGACCGTGGACGCGCACGACACCGAGTACGCCTCGGGCCATGTCGTCGTCGCGGACCACCGCATCGAGTCCCTCGGCGCGGGGCCCGCGCCCGCGGCGCTGGAGGGAGTGGTCCGCCGGGTCGACGGCGCCGGCCATCTCCTCACCCCCGGTCTGGTCAACACCCACCACCACTTCTACCAGTGGATCACCCGGGGCCTCGCCACCGACCACAACCTCTTCGACTGGCTGGTCGCGCTCTACCCGACCTGGGCGCGCATCGACGAGCCGATGGTCCGCGCGGCGGCGGGCGGCTCCCTCGCGATGATGGCGCGCGGCGGCGTCACCACCGCCATGGACCACCACTACGTCTTCCCGCGCGGCTCCGGCGATCTGTCCGGCGCGATCATCGGCGCGGCGGCACGCACGGGCGTACGGTTCACCCTCGCCCGGGGCTCCATGGACCGGGGGGCGTCGGACGGCGGGCTGCCCCCGGACTTCGCGGTCGAGTCGCTGGACGAGGCGCTCGCCGCGACCGAGGAGACCATCGACGCCCACCACGACGCGTCCTTCGGCGCGATGACCCAGATCGCCGTCGCGCCGTGCTCACCCTTCTCCGTCTCCACCGAACTGCTCCGACAGGGAGCGGAGTTGGCCCGCCGTAAGGGGGTGCGGCTGCACACCCACGGCAGTGAGACGGTCGAGGAGGAGAAGTTCTGCAAGGAACTGTTCGGGATGGGGCCGACCGACTACTTCGAGTCGACCGGCTGGCTCGGCCCCGACGTGTGGATGGCCCACTGCGTCCACATGAACGACTCCGACGTCGCCGCCTTCGCCCGGACGGGCACCGGCGTCGCCCACTGCCCGTCCTCCAACGCCCGTCTGGGGGCCGGGATCGCGCGGGTCCCCGATCTGCTCGCCGCCGGGGTCCCGGTCGGCCTCGGGGTCGACGGCACCGCCTCCAACGAGGCGGGCGAGCTGCACACCGAGTTGCGCAACACACTGCTCGTCAACCGCCTCGGCGCACACGGCGAACGGGCCATGACGGCCCGTCAGGCGCTGCGGATCGGCACGTACGGCGGCGCCCAGGTGCTGGGCCGTGCCGAGGAGATCGGCTCGATCGAGCCCGGCAAGCTCGCCGACCTCGTGCTCTGGCGGATGGACACCCTCGCCCACGCCTCCATCGCCGACCCGGTGACCGCGCTGGTCCTCGGGGCCGCGGCGCCGGTCACGCTCTCCCTGGTCAACGGCCGGGCCGTGGTCGAGGACAACCGCCTGATCACCGTGGACGAGGACGAACTCGCCCGCTCCACACGGGACGAGGCCCGCCGCCTCGCCAGGATCGCCGCGGACGGCTGACCCCGCCCGGAACGTCCCGCCCGGAACGTCCCGCCCGGAACCTCCGCCGGAACGTCCCGCCGGGGCGACGGCTCCCGGCCGGTGTGCGGCGGCTATCCGTCGATGCGGTACGCGTCGCCGTACACCTTCCAGGCGAGCGGGGTGCGCAGACCGAGATTGCCGTCGTCCAGGAAGACGCGCTGGGCCGTGTCGATCCGGCTGGTGTTGCCGTGGCCCCGCTCGCTGCGCATCGCGGTGACCCGCGCGTCCAGGAACGCGTCGAGATACGCGCGCTCGTCGCCGCCGCGGGCCGGGCTGTCGGCCTTGGCGAGCGCGTTCGCGCGGATCGTACGGAACCCGACGGTGCCCTTCGCGTCGGCGTAACCGTGCATCACATACGCGTCGTAGTAGATGAACTGCCCGAGTGCGCCGAGCCCGTCGGCCTTGGCCCGCCGCACGGCCGGATCGAAGTAGATCCGGTCGCGCTCCTCGTCCTGGGCCGTCCGCATCCGGGGATCGCCGGCCGCCTCCCGCCACGCGGCGGTGAACGCGGTGCCGAGCCCGTCGTGGGAGTCGCTGCCCTTCACCTCGCGGAGCGCGGGCAGGAACGGCGCCAGCGGATTGTCCGGCCGCGCCCGGGTGTAGCGCTCGACGACCCGCAGCAGATCGCCGCAGCCGGTGCAGAACCCGACGAGGCCGGCGGTGTAGCCCCGGCCGTCGTCGATGTCCTCGATGTAGCGGTACTGGTCCTTCCACTTCAGCGAGGAGTTCTCCGCGCTGGAGACCAGCCGCATGGCGATCTCCTTCTTCGCGGGATCGTCCAGCCCCGCCGAGGCCCCTTCGGCGGGGGTGCACGCGACACAGACGGCGAGGACCGGCGGCAGCAGGACGAGCAGCATGCGGCGGAACGCGTGGATCACCTAACGGACCTTTCCCCCTGGTGTGCCCTGCGCGCACCGGCCTGCCCCCGAGATTACGTGAGGGTCACGGATGTTCCGGTATGGGTGGTGGACGGCGTACGCACCGTGCTGTACGGGGAGGTCAGCTTCCCGGCAGCCAGTCGGGGCGCCGCCCGCTGAGACCGATCACCCGGTCCAGCAGCGGGGCGTCCGCAGCCGTCGCCACCGGCGGGCCGAACACGTCGGACGCCCCTGGCCCGGCCGCCGACAGCATTCCGTACGACGCCCGGAGCCCCGCCTCGGCCGGGGCGTACGGCTGTCCGGTGCCGCGCGCCAGGTCCCAGCCGTGGATCAGCACCTCGTTGAGCGCCACCAGCCCGGTCACCGCGCCCGGCAGGTCCACCCCGCCGACCCGGGTGTTCCCCTCCCACGCCCCGGGCGAGCGCCACGCGGCGGCCAGCGCGTCGAGCCGCCGGGGCAGCTCCTCCCGCCAGCCCTCCGCCAGTACGGGCGGGGCGCCGCCGGGGGTGGTGTCGGTCGTCGGCCCCAGCTCCTTCCGCGCGGCGTCCCGGAACGCCACCGTCAGCCCCATGAGATGCGCGAGCACCTCCCGTACCGCGTACTCGGGGCACGGCGTGGGCCCCGGCAACTGCTTCTCCGTGACACCGTCCACGACCCGGGCGGTCTCCCGGCAGACGGGTCCGAGATCGAGCGGCTCCTGTTTCCTGTCTCTGTCCATACCTGATGAGACCGCGCGAGCCGCCCGAACTCATCGCGGGATACGCCGTCCGTACGGACCGCAGTCCGTACGGACGTGTTCCCTCCGGGTCAGCCCCGGAGCTGTTCGTAGGCCGGGAGCGTGAGGAAGTCCGCGTAGTCGTCGTCCAGCGCGACCGTCAGCAGCAGGTCGTGGGCCTGCTGCCAGCGGCCGGCCGCGAAGGCCTCCTCGCCGATCTCGCCGCGGATCGCCGCCAGCTCGTCCGCGGCGAGTTCGCGGGCCAGTTCCGCGGTGGCGCGGAGCGTCCCGCCCTCGTGGTCGAATTCCACGCCCGCGTTGATCCACTGCCAGATCTGCGAGCGGGAGATCTCCGCGGTGGCCGCGTCCTCCATCAGGTTGAAGATCGCGACCGCCCCCATGCCGCGCAGCCACGCCTCGATGTAGCGGATGCCGACCTGAACCGCGTTGCGCAGGCCCTCGTACGTGGGGCGGGCGTCCAGCGAGTCGACGGCGATCAGGTCCCCGGCGGCGACGGAGACGTCCTCGCGCAGGCGGTTCTTCTGGTTCGGGCGGTCGCCCAGGACCGCGTCGAAGGAGGCCATGGCGATCGGCACCAGGTCCGGGTGGGCGACCCACGAACCGTCGAAGCCGTCGGCCGCCTCCCGGTCCTTGTCGGCCCTGACCTTCTCGAAGGCGACCTTGTTGACCTCGGCGTCGTGCCGGGACGGGATGAACGCCGCCATGCCGCCGATGGCGTGCGCGCCCCGCTTGTGGCAGGTGCGGACGAGGAGTTCGGTGTAGGCGCGCATGAACGGCGCCGTCATCGTGACCGCGTTGCGGTCCGGCAGGACGAACTTCGCGCCGCCGTCCCGGAAGTTCTTGACGATGGAGAAGAGGTAGTCCCAGCGGCCCGCGTTGAGCCCGGAGGCGTGGTCGCGCAGCTCGTAGAGGATCTCCTCCATCTCGTACGCCGCGGTGATCGTCTCGATCAGCACCGTCGCCCGGACGGTGCCCTGCGGAACGCCCACGTACTCCTGGGCGAAGACGAAGACGTCGTTCCAGAGGCGTGCCTCCAGGTGCGACTCCGTCTTCGGGAGGTAGAAGTACGGGCCCTTGCCCAGCTCGATCAGGCGGGCGGCGTTGTGGAAGAAGTACAGCCCGAAGTCGACCAGCGCGCCCGGCACCGGCTCGCCGTCCAGCACGAGGTGGCGCTCCGCGAGATGCCAGCCGCGCGGGCGCATCACGACCGTGGCGAGCTCCGCCGCGTCCTTGAGGGCGTACGACTTGCCCGTGCGCGGGTCGGTGAAGTCGATGCTCCGCCGGTAGGCGTCGATCAGGTTGAGCTGGCCGAGGACGACGTTCTCCCAGGTGGGCGCGGAGGCGTCCTCGAAGTCCGCGAGCCAGACCTTCGCGCCGGAGTTCAGCGCGTTGATCGTCATCTTGCGGTCGGTCGGGCCGGTGATCTCCACCCGGCGGTCGTTCAGTGCCTCGGGCGCCGGCGCGACCCGCCAGCTCTCGTCCGCGCGCACGGACGCCGTCCCGGGCAGGAAGTCCAGGCTGGAGGTACGGGCGATCTCGGCGCGGCGCTCGGCGCGGCGGGCGAGCAACTCGTCACGGCGGGGCGTGAACCGCCGGTGCAGCTCCGCCACGAACGCGAGGGCCGCATCGGTGAGTACCTCGTCCTGACGGGGCAGGGGGTCGGCGTCGACGATGGCCAGCGGGGAATGCGCTGGTGCGGACATGAGCTGTCACTCCTTCACGAGCGGCGCCGGCGGAGCGGGGGCGCCGTGGCGGCCGGCGTACGAGCGCACCGTTCGAAAGTTCCGGGCGCTTCTGACCTGTGGATACTAGTTTCCTCATAGTGGAAGTTCAATGCTCTGTCGAGGTCACCCGTCGAGGTGGCCCGTCGAAGTTCCCTGTCGGGACCGACTCCGCCCGAGCGGCGCCTGCGCGAGGTGCGACAGATCCTCCTCCGTGTCGATGTCGTAGGGGCGCGCGACATCCCCGCACTCCACCAGGGCGATCTCGGGTTCGTGCGCCTTGAGATAGGCGCGCGCCCCGCGGTCGCCCGTCGCGTCCGCCGCGATCTCCGCCCAGCGGTCCGCGCCGAGGAGCACGGGATGGCCGCGCCGCCCGCCGTACGCCGCGGACGCCAGCGACCCGGGACCCCGGTACGCCGCCGCGATCCGGGCCACCGCCGCCGCGTCGATCCCCGGCTGGTCCACCAGGAGCACCAGGGCCGCCCGCGCCCCCGTGCCCGCCAGTGAGGCCAGCCCCGCGCGCAGCGAGGACCCCATGCCGTCGGCCCACCCGGGGTTGTCGACCAGGACGGCGTCCGGGAGCACGGCCCGCTCCCGTACCTCCGGCGCCGCCGCCCCCACTACCACGTGCACCGGCGCGCACCCCCCGTCGCGCAGGGCCCGTGCCGCGTGCTCCACCAGCGGGCGGCCGTGGTGCGTCAGCAGCGCCTTCGGCCGCCCGCCGAGCCGTCGCCCGCCGCCCGCGGCGAGCAGCAGACCGGCGACCGGAGGAACCGTGTTCTCGTGTGTTTCCCGCATGGGGTCTGCTTACCGCACCGCGCGCCCGCGCGCCCCCTCGCACCCCTCCGCGCGGTGAATATTTCGCGTGCGCCGGAGATCACCGGGAATTCCTTCCGTATTCCGGCCCTCTTCCCGCCGTATTCGGTCCGTGGAGTGGCGCCTACCCTGCGCGATGGCGTTAACTTGCCGACGAACCCGGGCGATTGACCACCGTCAGGGGGTAGTCGTCCTGTGGGTGCGGAGTCGCGCCCGGTACACGGGAGCACCGTGGGACGCGGGGCGGAAGAGTGAGGGGGAGCTTTGTTGCGGAGCGTGGGGAAGTCGCCGGTGGCGGAGCAGGGCGAGGACCCGAGGGTCGCCGAGCTGGATACCGCCGTGGCCCGGCTCCGGCGCGAGCTGGCCGTCTACCGCTCGGAGTTCCGGGACCGCGCGATAGCCGAGGACGAACTGGCGGCGCTCGCCGCGATGGTGGCGAGCGGCAGCCCCGAGGCCGCGCGGATGCGCCGCTCCCTGCTGCTGATCGTCGGCTCGATCGGCTCGGTCAGCGCGCTGCGGCCGGCGCTGATGGGAGTACGGAGCGCCGTCGACCTCTTCGGTGACGCCCCGCGGCGGCCCCTCTGAGGCCTCGAAGCCCTCCTGGCCGTGGGCCCCTCCGGGCCCCGCCGGTGTCTCCGGGCCGCGCCGGTTTCTCGGGCCGGGCCCTGTCGGTTTCTCCGGGGCCCGCGGGCTCCTCCGGGTCCCGCCCGGCCCGCCGGCCCCCGGGTCAGCCCTGCGCCTGCTGCGCCGCCGTGTTCGCCAGCGCCGCCGAGAGATCGCGCGCGACCTCCTGGAGGACGGGCACGATCCGCTCCGTGGCCTCCTCCGTCACCCGGCCCGCCGGGCCGGAGATGGAGATCGCCGCCGCGGTGGGGGAGTCGGGCACCGGGACCGCCAGGCAGCGCACCCCGATCTCCTGCTCGTTGTCGTCGATCGCGTACCCGGTGTCGCGCACCGTCTCCAGGGCCGCGAGGAAGGCGTCCGGCGTGGTGATCGTCTTCTCGGTGGTGGCCGGCATGCCCGTCCGGCCCAGCAGGGCGCGGACCTCCGCGGGCGGGATGTCCGCGAGCAGCGCCTTGCCCACGCCGGTGGAGTGCGGCAGCACCCGGCGGCCCACTTCGGTGAACATCCGCATCGAGTGCTTCGACGGCACCTGCGCGACGTACACGATCTCGTCACCGTCGAGCAGCGCCATGTTCGCGGTCTCGCCGGTCTCCTCGACCAGCCGCGCCAGATAGGGCCTGGCCCAGGTGCCGAGCAGCCGCGACGCCGACTCGCCGAGCCGGATCAGCCGCGGCCCCAGCGCGTACCGCCGGTTCGTCTGCTGGCGTACGTAGCCGCACGCCACCAGGGTGCGCATCAGCCGGTGGATGGTGGGCAGCGGCAGGCCGCTGGCCGCGGAGAGCTCGCTGAGCCCGACCTCGCCGCCCGCGTCCGCCATCCGTTCGAGCAGGTCGAAGGCGCGCTCAAGGGACTGGACGCCGCCGCTGCCGGGGGCGGATCTGGCGGCGTCGGTGCTGCGGGCGCTGGACGACGGCACAACGGTCCTTTCGGGACGGGCGGACAAGCAAGCAGCCTATACCGGTCCAGGCCGTCCGGCGGGTGGTCCTGGATGGGCTGTCTCTGCCGGTCAGGGGGTGTTTGTCCGGGGTGTGCACGGGCGTCGTGAGTAGGTAGGGTGTTCTGGCTGGCGAAATTTGAATTTCACATCACGGAAATAATTGCTCTGAGAGACCTTGACGGAGGAGCGATCCGAGGGGAAGACTCCTTCAACAGTTCGTTGAATCACGCCTGATGAGGCCGATGAGGAGTACGGGTGCCCGAGGTGAATCTGCTGCTGCGCTCGACACGCGTCATCACGCCCGAGGGGACACGGCCCGCCACCGTCGCCGTCGCCGACGGCCGGATCTCGGCGGTACTGCCGTACGACGCGGTCCCCCCGCACACGACCGCGTACGGGGACCCGCGGGGCGACCGGGACGGTACGGCGGTGGTCGAGGACGTCGGGGACGATGTCGTGCTCCCCGGCCTCGTCGACACCCACGTCCATGTGAACGACCCGGGCCGCACCGCGTGGGAAGGGTTCTGGACCGCGACCCGCGCCGCCGCGGCGGGCGGCGTCACCACGCTGCTCGACATGCCGCTCAACTCCCTGCCGCCCACCACAACCGCAGCGCACCTGCGCGTCAAGCGCGACGTGGCCCGCCCCAAGGCCCATGTCGACGTGGGCTTCTGGGGCGGCGCCGTACCGGACAACGTCAAGGACCTGCGCCCGCTCCACGACGCCGGGGTCTTCGGCTTCAAGTGCTTCCTGTCGCCCTCCGGCGTCGAGGAGTTCCCCGAGCTGGACCGGGAGCGCCTGCGGCACGCCCTGACCGAGATCGCGGGCTTCGGCGGGCTGCTGATCGTGCACGCCGAGGACCCCCACGAGCTGGCCGCGGCTCCCGCGCGCGGCGGCCCCGCCTACGCCGACTTCCTCGCCTCCCGCCCGCGCGCCGCCGAGAACGCCGCCATCACCGGCCTGATCGCCGAGGCGAAGCGGCTCGACGCCCGGGTGCACGTACTGCACCTCTCGTCCTCCGACGCCCTGCCGCTGATCGCCGCCGCCAAGGACGAGGGCGTCCGGATCACCGTCGAGTCCTGCCCGCACTTCCTCACCCTCACCGCGGAGGAGGTCCCCGACGGCGCCACCGAGTTCAAGTGCTGCCCGCCGATCCGCGAGGCCGCCAACCAGGACGCGCTCTGGCAGGGGCTCGCCGACGGCACGATCGACTGCGTCGTCTCCGACCACTCACCCTGCACCACCGACCTCAAGACCCCCGACTTCGCCTCCGCGTGGGGCGGCATCTCCTCGCTCCAGCTCGGCCTCCCCGCGATCTGGACCGAGGCCCGCAGGCGCGGCCACACCCTGGAGGACGTCGCGCGCTGGATGTCCACGGCCCCCGCCGCGCTGGCCGGACTGGACGGCAAGGGCGCCATCGAGGCGGGCCGCGACGCCGACTTCACCGTCCTCGCGCCGGACCGGACCTTCACCGTCGACCCGGCCGGGCTGCACCACCGCAACCAGGTGACGGCGTACGCGGGCCGGACCCTGTACGGCGTCGTCACCTCGACCTGGCTGCGCGGCACCCGGATCCTCCGGGACGGCGTCCTCGCCGAACCCTCAGGCCGACTGCTCGAAAGGAACAACTGACCGTGTCCGACGCTCCGCTCCCCACCCTGCCGCAAGCCCGCTTCACCGGTGACGCCCGCCCGTACGGCGGCGGCGACCCGTACGCCGACTACCGCACCGCGGACCTCCCCTTCACCCACCTCACCGACCTCGCCGACCGGCGGCTCGGCGCCGGGGTGCTCGCCGCCAACGACGAGTTCTTCGCCGAGCGCGAGAACATGCTGAAGCCGGGGCCCGCCGAGTTCGACCCGGAGCACTTCGGCCACAAGGGCAAGATCATGGACGGCTGGGAGACCCGGCGCCGGCGCGGCACCGACGCCGGCCGGCCGCACCCCGCCCCCGAGGACCACGACTGGGCGCTGGTCCGGCTCGGCGCTCCCGGGGTGATCCGGGGGATCGTCGTCGACACGGCGCACTTCCGGGGCAACTACCCGCGGTCCGTCTCCGTCGAGGCGGTCTCGCTGCCCGGCTCCCCGTCCCCCGAGGAACTGCTCGACCCCGGGGTGAAGTGGACGGTGCTCGTGCCCCGTACCGCCGTCGGCGGCCACGCCGCCAACGGCTTCGCGGTCGACGCGGAGCGGCGCTTCACCCACCTGCGCGTCAACCAGCACCCCGACGGCGGGATCGCCCGGCTGCGGGTGTACGGAGAGGTCGCGCCCGATCCGGCGTGGCTCGCGGCGCTCGGCACGTTCGACCTGCTCGCGCTGGAGAACGGCGGCAGCGTCGAGGACGCCTCCGACCGTTTCTACTCCTCCCCGGCCAACACCGTCGCGCCGGGCCGCTCCCGGAAGATGGACGACGGCTGGGAGACCCGGCGCCGCCGCGACCTGGGCAACGACTGGATCCGCTACCGGCTCGCCGGGCAGGGCGAGATCCGCGCCGTCGAGATCGACACGGCGTACCTCAAGGGCAACGCGGCGGGATGGGCCACCCTCTCCGTACGCGACGCCGGTACGGACCCGGACGGTGCCACCGGCTCCGGCGGCGCGGGGGACGGCGCCACGGACACCGGCGGCTGGACGGAGATCCTGCCCAGGACCCGGCTCCAGCCCGACACCAACCACCGCTTCGTGCTCCCGGCCCCCGCCGTCGCGACCGACGTACGGATCGACATCTACCCCGACGGCGGGATCTCCCGGCTCCGGCTCTTCGGCTCCCTCACCGAACGCGGCGCGGCCCGGCTCGCCGCCCGCCACCGCGAACTCGGCGGCTGACCACGGGACGGGACCGGTGACGCGGCCGGCGGCGGAGCCCGGACCGGTGAAAGCCGGACCGGCGAAAGATCGGACCGGCGAAAGATCGGACCGGCGAAAGATCGGACCGGCGAAAGATCGGACCGGTGCAAGCCCGGACCGGCGAAAGATCGGGGCGGCGCGACCAAAGCCGGGAGTCACGCGACTTTGGTAGCCGCCGCCGCACAGCGGCGTCGGCACCGCCGTCCCCCTGCGTAACTTGTTCCGTATGACGCGTACGGACTACCCCTGGCTGCTCCCTTCGGAGATGATCGACCCCCGAGGCCCCGAGCTGCCCGGCGACCGCGGCCGGGCCCGGCCGCGCCGTACCGTGCGCGACTGGATCATCGACACGCTGATGTTCGTCATCGCCTCGGGCGTCGGTCTGCTCGCCGTCGAGACGGTCCAGAAGGCCGGCAACTCCGAGCTGGTCGACGCCTTCGACCTGACCGCGGGCATCGTCGCCTGCTGCGCCCTCTGGCTGCGGCGGCGCCGGCCGGTGGAAGTCGCCATCGCGCTCGCCGTCCTGAGCATGGTGGCCCCGCTCGCCGGGGGCGCCTCGCTCGTCGCGCTGTTCTGCGTCGCCGTGCACCGGACCTACCGCCCCGTGCTGATCGTCAGCCTGGTGTCCCTGGTGACCGGAATCGCCGCGGCGTACCTCCGCCCGGACCCGACCACCTCCTTCACCACCGCGGTCGTCGCCACCGCGGTCCTGCTCCTGCTGGCGGTGGGCTGGGGCATGCTCGTACGGGCCCGGCGCCAGCTCGTCGTCGCGCTGCGCGAGCGGGCGGTGCGCGCCGAGGCCGAGGCGGAACTCCGCGCCGAGCAGGCGCAGCGGCTCGCCCGCGAGGCCATCGCCCGCGAGATGCACGACGTGCTCGCGCACCGGCTGACGCTGCTCAGCGTCCACGCGGGCGCCCTGGAGTTCCGGCCGGACGCGCCGCCGCCCGAGATCGCCCGCGCGGCCGGCGTGATCAGGGACAGCTCCCACGAGGCCCTCCAGGACCTGCGCATGATCATCGGCGTGCTGCGGGCCCCCGACGGCGAGGAGGGCGAGCGCCCCCAGCCCACCCTCGTCACCCTCGACGAGCTGGTCGCCGAGTCCCGCAGGGCCGGTATGGAGGTCGACCTCGACAACCGGGTCGCCGATCCCGCCACCGTGCCGGCCTCCGTGGGCCGTACCGCGTACCGCATCGCGCAGGAGGCGCTGACCAACGCCCGTAAACACGCGCCGGGCACCGGCTCCACCGTCGAGGTCAGCGGCGCCCCGGGCGACGGACTCACCCTCGAGGTGCGCAACGCCGCGCCCACCGGCGAGGTGGCGAGGGTCCCAGGCTCGGGGCAGGGGCTGATCGGGCTGACGGAGCGGGCCGCGCTGGCGGGCGGCCGGTTCGAGCACGGACCGACGGGGGACGGCGGATTCGCCGTCCGCGCTTGGCTACCGTGGGCCGCATGACCATCAGGCTGATCATCGTCGACGACGACCCGCTGGTCCGCGCCGGACTGACCTTCATGCTCGGCGGGGCCGAGGACATCGAGATCGTGGGGGAGGGGGCCGACGGCACCGAGGTCGCCGCGCTGGTCGAACGGACCGCGCCCGACGTGGTCCTCATGGACATCCGGATGCCCGTCATGGACGGGCTGACCGCCACGGAGGCGCTGCGGCGGATCCCGGGCGCCCCCGAGGTCCTCGTCCTGACCACCTTCCACGCCGACGAACAGGTGGTGCGCGCCCTGCGCGCAGGGGCCGCCGGTTTCGTCCTCAAGGACACCCCGCCCACCGAGATCGTCACCGCCGTACGGCGGGTGGCCGCCGGTGACCCGGTGCTCTCGCCCGCCGTCACCCGCCAGTTGATGACCCACGTGGCGGGCCCCGGCGGGGGTGCGGGGCCGGGGGCGGAGCACTCCGCCGCGGGCCGCCGGGCGGGCGCGGCGGAGCGGCTGGCCGCCCTCGGGGAACGGGAGCGGGAGGTCGCGCTCGCCATCGGCCAGGGCCGGTCCAACGCGGAGATCGCTTCCGGCCTCTACATGAGCGTCCCCACCGTCAAGGCCCATGTCTCGCGCATCCTGGCCAAACTCGACCTCAACAACCGGGTCCAGATCGCCCTCCTGGTGCACGACGCGGATCCGGACGGCTGAGCACGGCGGCCCGGCCACCACGGCGGCCCGTCATACGGCTCGTCATACGGCCCGTCATACGGTGGCGGCCCGGTCGCCGTGGCTCACGGCTTTGTCCTGACAATCGGACTTCCCTACTTCCCGTCAACAGAGCATGCGACTACGCTCGCCCCGTGCCCCGTCAGCCGAGATCAGCCCGAGCCGGACAGGAGCCGACCGCCCGCGCCGGCCCCGCCGGCCCGGAGCCGGACCCGGCCCCGCCGCTCCGGCTCGGCGTGGACCGCACCAGCCCCGTCCCCCTCTACTTCCAGCTCGCGCAGCAGCTGGAGGGGGCCATCGAGCGCGGCCGACTGGCCCCCGGCAGCCTGCTCGGCAACGAGATCGAACTCGCCGGCCGGCTCGGACTCTCCCGCCCGACCGTCCGCCAGGCCATCCAGTCCCTCGTCGACAAGGGGCTGCTGGTGCGTCGCCGGGGCGTCGGCACCCAGGTCGTGCACAGCCAGGTCAAGCGCCCGCTGGAGCTGAGCAGCCTCTACGACGACCTGGAGGCGGCCGGCCAGCGCCCCGCCACCCGCGTCCTGCGCAACACCCTGCACCCGGCCACGGCCGAGGTCGCCGCCGCGCTCGGGGTCCCGGAGGGCGCGGAGGTACGGCTCGTGGAGCGGCTGCGGTACGCGCACGACGAGCCGATGGCCTATCTGTGCAACCATCTGCCCGCCGCCCTCCTCGACTGCGACACGCCCCGCCTCGAAGCCACCGGCCTCTACCGGATGCTGCGCGCCGCCGGGATCACCCTGCACAGCGCGCGCCAGACGGTCGGGGCGCGGGCCGCCACCGCCGAGGAGGCGGAGCTGCTGACCGAGCCGGCCGGGGCGCCGCTGCTCACCATGGAGCGGACCGCCTTCGACGACACGGGGCGGGCGGTGGAGTACGGCTCGCACATCTACCGGGCCTCGCGGTACGCCTTCGAGTTCCAGCTCCTCGTCCGTACGTGACGCCGGCGGCCGGCGGCGCCGTTACGTGACCTCCGCCCCCCGCCCCGCGCGCCCCCTCGTACGGGCCGCGGACACCCGCCGACCCACCCCCGACCGGCCATGACCGATACTTGGGCAGCCGGGTTCCGTACGGACGAGCCCCGGCCGCACCGAGGAGCACAGCGAGAAGGGCACGGGGTCGTGGCAAGGGTTCGGACAGGGGTACGCGCGCTGAGCGCCGTACTGGCGGCGGTGCTCGGGGCCTCGGCCCTCGCCGGATGCAGCAGCACGGGCGGCAAGCGCGCCGAGGATCGGGCCCGGCAGGCCGCGGCCCAGGGCCGGGCCGCGGTGGACACGCCCCGGTGGACCGTGGCCATGGTCACCCACTCGGGCAGCGGTGACACCTTCTGGGACATCGTGCAGAACGGCGCCAAGCAGGCCGCCGCGAAGGACAACATCAAGTTCCTCTACGCCAACAGCGACGAGGGCCAGCAGCAGGCGCAGCTCGTGCAGTCCTACATCGACAAGAAGGTCGACGGGCTGATCGTCACGCTCGCCAAGCCCGACGCGATGAAGGCCGTCGTCGCCCAGGCCGTCAAGGCCGGCATCCCGGTGATCACGGTGAACTCCGGCGCCGCCGAGTCCAAGGAGTTCGGCGCGCTCACCCACATCGGCCAGGACGAGACCATAGCCGGCGAGGCCGTCGGCGAGGAGCTGGACCGGCGCGGCCGGAAGAAGGCCCTCTGTGTCATCCACGAACAGGGCAACGTCGGTCACGAGCAGCGCTGCGCCGGGGCGAAGAAGACCTTCGACGGGGAGATGCAGAACCTGTACGTGGACGGCACGAACATGCCCGACGTACAGGCGTCCGTCGAGGCCAAGCTCCAGACCGACCGGTCCATCGACGCCGTCGTCACCCTGGGGGCGCCCTTCGCGGACGCCGCCGTCAAGGCCAAGGAGACCGCGGGCAGCAAGGCCGAGATCGACACCTTCGACCTGAACGCCAAGGTCGCCACCTCGCTGAGCTCCGGCACCCTCGGCTTCGCCGTCGACCAGCAGCCGTACCTCCAGGGGTACGAGGCGGTCGACCTGCTCTGGCTCCACCGCTACAACGCCGATGTCCTCGGCGGCGGACGCCCGGTGCTCACCGGACCGCAGATCATCACGCAGAAGGACGCGGGCGCGCTGGAGGAGTACACGAAGCGGGGGACCCGGTGAGCGCCTCCGCACCTCCCGCCGACAGCCCTCCCGGCGGCGCGGACGAACGCCTGCTGCACACCTCCGTGCTCCGCAAGCTCCTCGGCCGGCCCGAGCTGGGCTCGGTCGTCGGCGCGGCGGCCGTCTTCCTCTTCTTCGCGTTCGTCGCGGACTCGTTCCTCCAGCTCTCCAGCTTCGGCACGGTCCTGTACGCGGCGTCCACGATCGGCATCATGGCCGTCCCGGTGGCGCTGCTGATGATCGGCGGCGAGTTCGATCTCTCCGCCGGGGTCATGGTGACCAGCTCCGCCCTGGTCTCCTCGATGTTCAGCTACCAGATGACGGCGAACGTCTGGGTCGGCGTCCTGGTGTCGCTGCTGGTCACGCTGGCCTTCGGGGTCTTCAACGGGGTCATGCTGACCCGTACGAAACTCCCCAGCTTCATCATCACGCTCGGTACGTTCCTGATGCTCACCGGTCTCAACCTCGGTGTGACGAAGCTGGTCAGCGGCACCGTCTCGACCAAGACGATCAGCGACATGGAGGGCTTCCCCTCCGCCCGCGCGCTCTTCGCCTCCCAGCTCACCGTCGCCGGCGTCGACCTGAAGGTCACCATCCTGTGGTGGGCCGGGCTCGTCGCGCTCGCCACCTGGATCCTGCTGCGTACCCGCTTCGGGAACTGGATCTTCGCGGTGGGCGGCAACGCGGACGCCGCCCGCGCCGTCGGCGTACCCGTGCAGCGGACCAGGATCCTGCTCTACATGGGCGTGGCGTTCTGCGCCTGGGTCTCGGGGCAGCACCTGCTCTTCTCGTTCGACGTCGTCCAGTCCGGCGAGGGCGTCGGCAACGAGCTGATCTACATCATCGCGGCCGTCATCGGCGGCTGCCTGATCACCGGCGGCTACGGCTCGGCGATCGGCTCGGCCGTCGGCGCGTTCATCTTCGGCATGACGAGCAAGGGCATCGTGTACGCCGAGTGGAACCCGGACTGGTTCAAGTTCTTCCTCGGAGCGATGCTCCTTCTGGCCACCCTGCTCAACGCGTGGGTGCGCAAGCGCGCGGAGGCGTCACGATGACCGCACTCGTCGAACTGGACGACGTCAGCAAGTACTACGGCAACATCCGCGCCCTGGAGGGCGTCTCGCTGGAGGTCCACGCCGGGGAGATCACCTGCGTGCTGGGCGACAACGGGGCCGGCAAGTCCACCCTCATCAAGATCATCGCCGGGCTCCACGGCCATGACGCGGGCGACTTCCTCATCGACGGCGCGCCGGCGGACCTCTCCTCCCCGCGCGACGCGCTGGACCGGGGCATCGCCACCGTCTACCAGGACCTCGCAGTCGTCCCCCTGATGCCGGTCTGGCGGAACTTCTTCCTCGGCTCGGAGCCGCGGAAGGGGTACGGCCCCTTCAAACGGCTCGACGTGGCGCGGATGCGCGAGACCACCCGCGCCGAGCTGCTGCGGATGGGCATCGACCTGCGCGACGTCGACCAGCCGATCGGCACCCTCTCCGGCGGCGAGCGCCAGTGCGTGGCCATCGCCCGCGCCGTCCACTTCGGCGCCAAGGTCCTCGTCCTGGACGAGCCGACGGCGGCCCTCGGGGTCAAGCAGTCCGGCGTGGTCCTCAAGTACGTGGCCGCCGCGCGGGACGCGGGGCTCGGAGTGGTCCTCATCACGCACAACCCGCACCACGCGTATCTGGTCGGTGACCGTTTCGTCCTGCTCAAGCGCGGCGCCATGGCGGGCAGCCACACCCGGGACTCGATCACCCTGGACGAGCTGACCCGGCAGATGGCGGGCGGCTCCGAGCTGGCCGAACTGAGCCATGAACTGGAACGCGCCCCCGCTCCGGAGCGCCCGGGCCCCCCGGCGGCGGACACGGACTGACCCGGAGACGCGCCGGGGACCGCACCGGGCACCGCCCCGCCCACGCACCGGGCACCGCCCCGCCCACGCGCCGGGGACGGCCCCGCCCACGCGCCGGGGACGGCCCCGCCCACGCACCGGGGACGGGCCGGGCGCCGGGGGCGCGCGGCGGCGCCGTCCGGGCCGCACGGCGACCCCACGCGCCCCGGATGGCACAATCTGGCAGGGCGGACACCCGTCCGCCGCCGCTGCCCGCCCGGGCCTGGCGGTCCCCGACCCCGCAGGGACGACACGACTCGTGCGAGCACCCAGCCGCCGCCCCACTCGGTACGGCACGACCGATCCGACGGACGACACACGAGGAGCGGGCCGATGAGTACGTACCGTGACTTCACGCACCGCGGCACCGCCCGCGCCACCGTCCTGCGGACCGTCGGCACCCGGGAGCGCCGCTCCCTGCTGACCGCGCCCCGCGTCCCGACCGTCGGCATCGACATCGGCGGTACGAAGGTGATGGCCGGGGTCGTCGACCCGGACGGCAACATCCTGGAGAAGATCAGGACCGAGACGCCGGACAAGTCCAAGAGCCCCCGCGTCGTCGAGGACACCATCGTCGAGCTGGTCCTCGACCTCTCCGACCGCCACGACGTGCACGCCGTCGGCATCGGCGCGGCCGGCTGGGTCGACGCCGACCGCTCCAAGGTGCTCTTCGCCCCTCACCTCGCCTGGCGTGACGAGCCCCTCAGGGACGCGCTCTCCTCCCGGCTCGCCGTCCCGGTCATGGTCGACAACGACGCCAACACCGCCGCCTGGGCCGAGTGGCGCTTCGGCGCCGGCCGCGGCGAGGACCACCTCGTCATGATCACCCTGGGCACCGGCATCGGCGGCGCCATCCTGGAGGACGGCCGGGTCAAGCGCGGCAAGTTCGGGGTCGCGGGCGAGTTCGGCCACATGCAGGTCGTGCCCGGCGGCCACCGCTGCGCGTGCGGCAACCGCGGCTGCTGGGAGCAGTACAGCTCCGGCAACGCCCTCGTACGGGAGGCCAGGGAGCTGGCCGCCGCCGACTCACCGGTCGCGTACGACATCATCGAACGCGTCAAGGGCAACGTCCAGGAGATCACCGGACCGCTCATCACCGAGCTGGCCCGCGAGGGCGACGCCATGTGCGTCGAACTCTTCCAGGACATAGGGCAGTGGCTCGGCGTCGGCATCGCCAACCTCGCCGCGGCCCTCGACCCGTCCTGCTTCGTCATCGGCGGCGGTGTCAGCGCCGCCGACGACCTGCTCATCAACCCGGCGCGGGACGCCTTCCGCCGTCACCTCACCGGCCGCGGCTACCGCCCCGAGGCCAGGATCACCAAGGCGGAGCTGGGACCCGAGGCGGGCATGGTCGGCGCCGCCGACCTCTCCCGGCTGGTCGCCCGGCGCTTCCGCCGCGCCAACCGCCGCCGCGTGGAGCGCCATGAGCGGTACGAACGGTACGCACAGGTGATCCGCACCGCCCGGCCCGGTCAGGAGCCCCCGTCATGAGCACGGACCTGCCGGGCACGGCCGCCGCGCCGGCCCCCGCGCCGGCCCCCCAGGAGCGGGCGGCGGCGCCGGGACCGAAGCCGCCCGAGGACCGCCGCCACCGCAACCGCCGGCGCTGGCTGACGGCGATCGTCATCGTGCTGCTCATCGGCATCCCGGCCGGATACCTCGCGATCTCGGCCGGGCAGAGCCGGGACAGCGGCCGGAACAAGGAGATCGAGTCCGCCGCCACCGGCCTCCAGGAACTGCGCCCCTCCAAGATGAAGCGGCGCGTCTTCGAGGTGCCGATCCCGCCGGGCGCCACCCGGGTGCGTTACTTCGAGACGAGCAACTGGAAGACGAGCAGGTTCTACGTCCAGTTCGACGTGACGTCCGGACGGCTCGACGCCTTCCTCACCGAGATGGGAACGAGCCGCTCGGCGCTCCAGGACGGTGCCGTCACGATCACTCCCCGGGACCGGCGCACCGTCGGCTGGAACTTCGACCTCCCCGGCCACCACCTCGCGGGCACCCACCACCAGCAGCAGAGCCCGCGCCCCAGCCAGGACGTGGTGGTGGACCTCACCGACCCCGGATTCCCCCGGGTGTACGTGGTGTCCACCACCACCCCGTGACCCCTTACCGGGTGACCCTGGCCTGAGGCCCGGCCCGGGCCTCAGGCCAGGGTCACCCAGGCCCCCCGCTCGGCCGACCGGCTCATCGCGTCCAGGGCGACGGCGCTCGCCACCGCGTCGTCCAGGGTCGCCCCGCGCGGGGTGCCGTCGGCGATGGAGCGGAGGAAGGCGTGGGCCTCGATGACCTTGAGGTCGTCGTAGCCCATGCTCGATGCCGCACCGGGCTGGAAGGCCTCGTACGCGCCGTGGCCGGGACCCACGTACACGGTGCTGACGGGCTGGTCCTGGTACGAGTCGCCGCGGCTGACGCCGAGTTCGCCCATCCGGCGGAAGTCCCAGCCGACCGCGCCCCTGGTCCCGTGCACCTCGAAGCCGTAGTTGTTCTGCTCGCCGACCGAGACCCGGCAGGCCTCCAGGACACCGCGGGCGCCGGAGGCGAAGCGCAGCAGGCAGTTGACGTAGTCCTCGTTCTCCACCGGGCCCAACTCGCCCCCGGTCGCCCGGACATGACCGGCCGTCGCACCGGTGGGACGGGCCCGTTCCGGGATGAAGACCGCGGTGTCGGCGGCCAGGGAGTCGATGTCGCCCAGCAGATGGCGCGCGAGGTCCACCCCGTGCGAGGCCAGGTCGCCCAGCACCCCGCTGCCGCCCCGCTCGCGCTCGTACCGCCAGGTCAGGGCGGAGTCCGGATGGGCGGCATAGTCGCTGAAGAGCCGGACGCGCGCATGGGTGACCGTGCCGATCCCGCCCGAGGCGATCAGCTCGCGGGCGTACGCGACGGCCGGGGCGTTGCGGTAGTTGAAGCCGACGGTGCCCTGCACCCCGGCGTCGGCCACGGCACCGGCCACCGCGCGGGCGTCCCCGGCGGTCAGGCCCACCGGCTTCTCGATCCAGATGTGCTTGCCCGCCCCGGCCATCGCGACGCCGATCTCGCGGTGCAGGAAGTTCGGGGCGGTGATGCTGACGGCCCCCACGCGCGGGTCGGCGGCCACCTCGCGCCAGTCCCGGGCCGTCGAGGCGAACCCGAACCGCCCGGCGGCCTCCTCGGCCCGGCCCGGCACCTCCTCGGCGACGGTCACCAGCTCGGGACGGAGCGGCAGCTCCGGAAAGTGGTGGAGGACCCGTGTGTACGCCTGGGTGTGCACCCGTCCCATCCAGCCGAACCCGACGACGGCGACACCGAGCGTACGCACCATTGGGCTGCCCCTCTTTGGACCGTTCCAGAACCCTGGCAGCCCACGATGGAGGCCCTTCATACTGGTGTCAAGGTCTTCACGAAGGAGGTACGGGTGTGGAACGGTCCTTCCGATGCCCGACGCCGGCGCCGACGCCGGCGCCGACGCCGACCATCCGTGACGTCGCCGCGCGGGCGGGCGTGTCGAAGTCCCTGGTCTCCCTGGTGCTGCGCGGGGCGGACGGCGTACGGCCGGACAAGCGGCGGGCGGTCCTCGACGCGGCCGAAGCGCTCGGCTACCGGCCCAACGCGGCGGCCCGGAGCCTGAGCGAGCGCCGCACCCGCACGGTGGGCGTGCTCCTGAACGACCTGCGCAACCCCTGGTTCGTGGAACTGCTCGACGGGGTGAACTCACGGCTGTACGACAGCGGTCTGCGCATGCTGCTGGCCGACGGCCACCTCAACCGGCGGCTGGGGGAGGACCTCACCCGCACCTTCACCGAGCTGCGCGTGGACGGCCTGATCGCCGTCGGCACGCTGCCCGACCCCGGGATGCTGCTCACCGCGGCGGACCGGGTGCCCACCGTCGTCGCGGGCGCGCGGGAGCCGGTGCTGCCCGCCGTGGACATCGTCGCCAACGACGACGGACACGGCGCCCGGCTGGCCACGGAGCACCTCATCGCCCTCGGACACCGGGACATCGCACACATCGCCGGCCGGGGCGCGGTGGGCGAGCTGCGCCGCCGCGGCTTCGAGACCACCATGCGGGAACACGGCCTGGCCGGCTCGGCCGTGGTGGAACAGGGCGACCTCACCGAGGAGGGCGGCTACCGGGCCGCCGTGCGGCTCCTGCACCGTCCCCGGCGGCCGACCGCGGTCTTCGCGGCCAACGACATGACCTGCGTGGGAGCGCTTTCGGCCGCGGAGGAGAGCGGGCTGCGCGTCCCCCGGGACCTCTCCCTGGTGGGGTACGACAACACGTACCTCTCCCAACTGCGCCATCTTTGGCTCACCACCGTGGACAACGCGAGCCGTGACGTGGGCCGCCGCGCCGCCGCGCGGCTGCTCGACCGCATCGCGGAGCCGGGCCGCCCCGCCCGGGTCGACCTGACGGCCCCCTCCCTCGAAGTGCGCGGCACAACGGCGCCCCCGCCTGCGGAAATCCACCCGGAGAGGCCCTAGGCTTGCCGCGCTCAGTCCGGAGGCGGGACCGAGACGGCCATCACCATCGTCGTCACGGTGTCGCCGGTATTGCCGTACGTGTGCGGGGTGCCGGCCTCGAAGCAGGCGCTGGAGCCGGCCGGGACGCGGTACTCGGTGCCGTCCACCGTGAGCGTCAGCTCCCCGGCCGTGACGTGGACGAGTTCGGTCGTCCCCTTGGGGTGCGGGTCGGATGCGCTGCTCTCGCCGGGCTCCAGGCGCCAGTCCCACATCTCCAGCGGACCCGGCGCCTCGGTGCCCGCGAGGAGGCGGTTGTAGCTGCCCGCGGGGGTGTGCCACAGCCGTACGGCCTGCTCGGCGGGGACGACCCGGACGGCGGGCCCGGCCTGCTCGTGGTCGAGCAGGGTGGTGACACTGACCCCGAGGGCGTCACCGACCTTGACGACGGTGCCGATGCTGGGGTTGGTGCGGGCCTGCTCGATCTGGATGAGCATGCCGCGGCTGACGCCGGCCCGGGCGGCGAGCGCGTCCAGGGTCAGGCCGCGTTCGGTGCGCCAGCGCCTGACGTTGCGCGCCAGGGACTGGGTCAGCAGTTCGAGGTCCGCCACGTTCCACCCACCGGATAGTTCACTGCCGCAAGGGAAAAGTGCAAGGTAATGGACTCGCCTGCGCTGCACTTCATTGTTCATTGAAGTGTACTGCGACCGGGAGGTGGTCCCGGGGGCCGATCCACGGAAGGGTGTCTCCGGGCCGTCCGCACGCTGCTGGCAGAGCGTGCGCCGAGGTGTGGTGAGAGGGTCGGGCTATGCGGGTGTTCCATGGCTCGGCATCCGGAATGAGCCTGATCAGTTCCAGCAGGGCCCTCTTCGCTCTCGCGCGGGCCCTGCCCTTCGTGGTGCTCGTGTCGGTGCTCGGCATCGAACTCTCCCCCGCGCACTTCCTCTACACGGGCCCGCTGCTCTCCCCGGCCCCGGCGCTGGCCGCCGTCACGATGGGCCCCGCGGGAACCGGTTCGGTGGTCCTCATGGCGGGGGTGGTGAGCGCCATCACCGCGACCCACAACCATGCGTGGGGCACCCAGGAGGTCTACGCCAACCTGCTGGCGCTGCTCGTGGTCTCCGTGGCCAGTCTCGCGACCAGCACCGCGCGCGTCCGCAGGGAACGGGAACTGGCGACGGTCCGCCGGATCGCCCAGGTCTCCCAGGACGTGGTGCTGCACCCCGTCCCCGCCCACCTGGACGGGGTGCGGGCCGCGGGCGTGTACCTGGCCGCCGAGGCGGGCGCCCGGATCGGCGGCGACCTCTACGAGGTGCTGGCCACCCCCTTCGGGATCCGGATCATCGTGGGAGACGTACGGGGCAAAGGACTGCCCGCGGTCCGCGCGGCCGCCGCGGTCCTGGGCGCGTTCCGCGAGGCGGCCTACTACGAGCCCGGACTGCCCGAGGTGATACGGCGCTGCGAGGCCGCGCTGCGACGGGAGCTGTCCCGCGCGAGCCCCGCGCGGAGGAGCGGGACCGACGCCCCGGACGCCCGCGACGCCCCCGAGGGGGACCCGGCGGAACAGTTCGTCACCGCGGTCCTCGCCCAGGTACCGGACGCCCCCGTGGTCGAGCTGGTCAGCCGCGGCCATCCCGCACCGCTGCTGCTCCACAGGGGGGAGGTCAGCGCCCTGGAGATCGCGTGCCCGCTGCCGCCGCTCGGCCTGGAGGAATTCCTCGGCACGTCTCCCATGCCGGTCGAGAAGTACGTGTTCGAACCGGGCGACCAGCTGCTGCTGTACACCGACGGAGTACTGGAGGCCCGTGACACCGGCGGGAACTTCTTCGATCTGCCCGCGCACCTGGCGCGGCTGCGCGACCGTCCCCCGCAGGAGTTGCTGGACCGTCTCCGCCTCTTCCTGGTCGACCATACAAGGGGCCACCTGGCGGACGACGCGGCAATGATCGTCATCGAGCGGGACACCCGCCGCGGCTCCGCGCGGGTCGCATCGTGAGCGGACGCGGGCCCGGGCCGTCCAGGGGTGCGGGTGTGCCCAGCGGCACTCGAAGATCTCGTTGCACTGTCCCTGGATGCGACCGCGGCACATTAATTCATAATTTCCGGCCAGAGCTCGCGGCCCTGGTCACGGTGGGCACCTCTTGGCGCGCGTAGATAATTGATATTTAATGATGCCGCAAGATGTATTCATAATTAACGTTCAGGGTTAGGATGAGGTGCGTTCCAGCAAGGCAACCGCTTCCCACCGCGAGGAGAACACCGCATGGCGTCCTACACCGGCCGCGGCGTACACGGGCAGATCGTGCACACCCTCGGCACGCGCATCGTCGGCGGTGACCTGCCCGAAGGCGCGATCCTCGACGTCCGCGCACTCGGTGAGGAACTGGACGTCAGCCTGACCGTCATGCGCGAGTCGATGAAGGTGCTGGCCGGTAAGGGGCTGATCGACGCACGCCAGAAGCGCGGCACTTTTGTCCGGGAGCGCAAGCACTGGAACCTGCTCGATGCGGACCTCATCCGCTGGCAGGTGGAGAGTGGCGGCGGCCGGCGCCTGATGCGGGACCTGGCCGACGTTCGGTCCATCGTGGAACCTGCCGCGGCACATCGGGCCGCGCTGCATCGCACCGACGACGACCTGCGAGCGATGCAGAGCGCCCTCGGCGCCATGGCCGAGGCTCACACCCGCTCACCCGCAGGTGCCGCCGAAGCGGACGCCGCGTTCCACCGAGCCCTGCTCAACGCCACGGGCAACGAGATGCTGGCCCGCATGGACCTTCTCCTGGAGCCGGGACTGCTCGCGCGCGACCGTGTGGTGCACTCCCACAGCCAGGCATCCGACCCCCTGCCCAGCCACCAGGCCGTGTTCGACGCCGTCCGCGACCGGGATGCGGCCCGAGCGGAGCTGGCCATGCTCGACCTGCTGGCCCAGGCCACGCACGACTTCGACCAGGTCATCGGGGACCAGCACGCCGCACCCCGCTGATACCGCTCACTTCTCCGGGGGCCGCTGGCTGCACGGAGCGGCCCCGATGGCGTACTTGTGGCCGTGTGGTCCGGCCGTACTCCGTGGTGTCCCCGGCAGGCGGGGCGTCAGGGCTATCGGTGTTCTTGGTGTTCTTGGTGGTCGCGTGAGCCCGGCACAGCAGACCCCCTGAGGGTTACCTACGTACGCTCGCCGCGCACCAGGCCGTCGCCCCCGTACGGGTCATCGACCCGGCGATCGCGACGGCGATCGACTGCCCGCGGACGCCGTCCGCCTCACGCCAACAGCTCGGCGCCCAGCCACCGGGAGGACGCAGGCGCCGGGCTCGGCCGGCCGTCGGCTTCCCGGACCAGTCGTCGGAGGAGACCGGCTCATCGACCGGCGGCGAGCGTCTTGAGAAGCTGGGCGGGCGCGTCCATGAAGTCGTAGTGGCCGCCTTCGACGACGCGGATCTCGACCGAGTCGGCGTAGCTGCGCCAGCCCTGGAGGTCTGCCAGGCTCACGTCGGTGTCCTGGCTCCAGTGCAGGACGGTGATCGGGCAGTCGATCCGGGCGGGTTCGGTGCGCCGGTAGGCGGTGGCGGCGGCCTGGTCGCGCAGCAGCACGAACATGCCCATGTCGATCATGTCGGGGCGGGGTTCGATGCCCCGGCTGCGCAGGAACGTGACGAGTTCGGCGCGCAGTTCGTCCTCGCCCAGGTTGAGCATCCGGTCGCGGGCGGCCTCGTGCGGGGCGGGCTGGCCGGACACAAACAGCCGCTGGGGGGTGGGCAGGTCGGCGGCGGCCAGGCTCAGCACGCTCTCGTAGGCGGGCAGGGCGCCTGCGCAGTGCCCGAAGAACGCGAACGGTGTGTCGAGCAGCGGGGTGAGGGCTTCGACGAGCTGGGCGGCGAGGTTCTCGTAGCTGGCGTAGTGGGGGTGGGCGAGGCGGTTCTCGCGGCCGGGGAACTGCACCGGGCAGATCTCGGCGTCGCCGGCCGTGGCGGGCCAGGCGCTGAACGCGGAGGCGCCGGAGCCGGAGAAGGGGAAGCAGAACAGGCGGGCGACGGGCGCACCAGCGGCGGGGGGCCGGACGAACCACGGCGAGGCGAGGGCGGGTCCGGACGTCATGGTGTGAGCCTTTTCCGGGCGGCGATGGGCAGGTGGGTCATGCCGGCGATGAAGTAGGAGCGCAGGTGTTCCGGCTCGCCGGCCAGGTCGAGGGAGTCGAACCGGTGAAGGAGTTCCTCGAAGAAGACGCGCAGGGTCAGGCGGGCCAGCGGGGCACCGATGCAGAAGTGCGGGCCGAATCCGAAGGCGACCTGCCGCTTGGCGTTGGGGCGGGTGATGTCGAAGGTGTGCGGGTCGGCGAACTGGGCGGCGTCCCGGTTGGCCGAGCCGATCCACGCGACGACCGCTGCGCCGGCCGGGATGACGCCGCCCGCGACGGGGACGTCGGTCGTGGCGTAGCGCATGAAGTTGCAGGCGGCCGAGGTCCAGCGCAGCCCTTCCTCGACCAGGTTGGGGATCAGGGTCGGGTCGGCCTGGGCCTTGCCGAACTGTTCGGGCCGCTCGATGAGGGCCTGCACGGTGCCGGAGACGGTGTGCGGGGTCGTCACGTTGGCGCCCAGCAGGATGCTGTAGCCGTCGAGGGCGATCTCCTGGTCGCTCAGCGGTGCCCCACCGGGGCGCACGCTCATCAGGTGATGGAGCAGGCTGTCGTCCTCGGCTCCGGAGGCGCGGCGGTCCTTGACCCACTCGGTGACGTATCCGACGAGTTCGTGGTGGGAGATTGCCAGGGTGGCGGCTTCGCTGCCGAGCTGGAAGTGCGGGTCGGAGGGGGCCGTCACCATGGCGGTGAGCTGGACGAGTTCCTCCCAGTCCTTCTCGGGGATGCCCAGCAGCGGGCCGGTGACGATCGCCGGGAGGAGCAGGGCCTTCTCGGCCAGGTCGAACACCTCGCCGTCCAGAGCCGGCTCCAGGAAGCGGGTCACCGACCGGCGGATGGAGTCCTCCCAGGACTTGACCGCGCGGGCGGTGAGCTTGGAGCCCAGCGGCCTGCGGACCTCGGTGTGCCGGGGCGGGTCGGTGGAGGTGAGCAGCACACCAGCGGCGACGTCGTCCTGGCCGAGGTGGGTGGGCACGGTGCCGCGTTCGGAGGTGAACTCGCGGTGGTCGCCCAGGACGCGGCACACGTCCTCGTAGCGAGTGACCGACCAGAACTCGCGTCCGTCGGGCAGGACCTGATGGTGCAGGGGCGCCTTGGTGCGCATGACGTCCCAGACGGGATGCGGGTCGCCCGTGCCGTAGAGGTCGAGGTCGAACAGGTCGACGGTGTCGAGGTCGATGTCGCGCGCGGGGCCCGGAGTCAGTCTCATGTGCCGGACCTCCCCTGCTCGATCAGCCCGGCGACGCGGGCCGGGGTCTGCGCCAGGTAGAAGTCGCGGACGGAGAGCTGGACGCCGTAGTCGAGCGCCACCCGTTCGATGATCTTGATGCCGGTCAGCGAGTTGCCGCCGAGGGCGAAGAAGTCGTCTTCCGCCCCGATCTCGGGGCAGTTGAGGAGTTCTGCCCACAGCGCGGCGATTTCGTCCACCAGCGGCACCAGGCCGCCCGAGGGCGCGTCATGGCGTTGTGCGGTCTCGTCCTGTCCGCCTTGCGGGTGGATCACCTGCGGCGCCGATTCCATGGTCAGTGGTTTCCTTCCTCCGTCGATCGGGAGTTCCCGCTCGATCCGTGCGCCCGGATGTGATGGATCATCACTTTCTCTGTGGCCGCGCGTACTTGGTGCGCTGTCCCGCCGGCGGGACATGTTCGCCGCATGGCCGACGGGAGTGTCACTCGCCGGGGCCCCCGCCCGCACCGGTCCCGGCACCGGCCACGTCGCGGTCGGTCGGTGGGGTTGAGCGTGGCCGGGCCGGCTTGCGCACTGCCACCACCAGCGGCAGGCTCCTTCCAGGACCCTGACCGTGGACTCGGCACCGTTCGGTTCCGGGCTCCGGTTTTCGCGCGTAATCGGTGCGGGGAGGTGTCGATGGCATGCGGAGTGACGCTCATGCGCCGGCCGGTCTCCCCGAAGGTGTCCCCGCGCGCCACATGTTCGGGTGTTCCTCTTTCCCGTTCACCGATTTTCCGGACGGCTTTCCGTAGTTTATCGCTCACGGAGTCGGCAGCCTTTCTCTGTCTGGTTCCTGCGTTCCGGGACCTGTTGGGCCGCAGGCTCCGGAACGGGCCACGGGCCGACTTCCCCGTGCGTATCCGCAGGTCATCCCGCGACACGACCCCAACCGGTGTCGCCGTCGGGCGTGACGGAGGACGTCGCCCGGAGGCCGGCGTTGCCGGTCTCCGCGGCAGCGGTACCGGCGACGGCGCCGACCATCATCGCGCAGAGAACGGTGACCACGAACACGCGGGCAGACTTCATGATTTCTCCCAGAATTCAGAGTGACGGATGCTGGAAAGGTTTCGTCCGGCGTTGTCCTGCCGTTCCCTTTCCGCTCTTCCAGGATGGTGGGCGCCGGTCCCGGAATCCACCGCCGGAACGGTTCACCAAGTTGCCCGGCACCAAAGCGGGGGGTGAACGAAAAACCCATCGGGCCGCAATCAGTGACAATATGGACGGATGTGGCTGTCCGGAGCCCGGACGGGTACGTGTCAGCCTCGGCTCACCGAAGGCTCCTGGAACATCTCCCGGAGTTCCGCCCGGTCGATCTTCCCGTTCCGCGTGGAGGGAAGCTCCTTCGGTTCGGTGAAGTGCCTGCGGATCGCCGGGGCGCCGTGAAGGCCGGCTGAGACGCTGCGGGCCGGCTTTTGCGTGTACGGAGCCCCGGAGGGGGCAACCGGCCAGCGGTGTCCGGCCGGCGGACGGCCCGTCGGCCGGGGGCCGTTGGCGCTCGTCGTGGCAGGACTCGGGACGGCCGCATCCGCCCGTATTGGCATCGATTGCGACGCCATGGGTTTTTCATTCACCCCCCGCTTTGGTGCCGGGCAACTTGGTGAATGGTTCCGGCGGTGGATTCCGGGACCGGTGCCCACCATCCTGGAAGAGCGGAAAGGGAACGGCAGGACAACGCCGGACGGAACCTTTCCAGCATCCGTCACTCTGAATTCTGGGAGAAATCATGAAGTCTGCCCGCGTGTTCATGGTCATCGGCGGCGACACCGGTTGGGGTCGTGTCGCGGGATGACCTGCGGATACGCACGGGAAAGTCGACCCGTGGCCCGTTCCGGAGCCTGCGGCCCAACAGGTCCCGGAACGCAGGAACCAGACAGAGAAAGGCTGCCGACTCCGTGAGCGATAAACTACGGAAAGCCGTCCGGAAAATCGGTGAACGGGAAAGAGGAACACCCGAACATGTGGCGCGCGGGGACACCTTCGGGGAGACCGGCCGGCGCATGAGCGTCACTCCGTATACCGTCGGAAAAAACGCGGCAATCGGAATTTCTTTACGCGAACGCGCAGTGGGCGGCCTGTGGCAGCGGCCGGTACCGACTCTGTCGGAGGGGCCCCGCGAATCAGTTTCCTTCGCCGAGCTGCTGAAGGGACATCGGGGCCGGTCCGGGCTGACCCAGCAACAACTGGCGGACTTCGCGACGTTGAGCGTCCGAGCGATCCGGGACCTGGAGAGCGGACGGGTCCGACGGCCCCGGCGGGAGAGTGTGGGGCTGCTTGCCGACGCGTTGCGGCTGGGCGATCCCGAGCGCCTGCAACTGCACGCCGCCGGTGGAAGCCCGGCGGACCTGCGGGTTGCACCGCTCGAACTGCCCGCGCCGTCCGTTCCGCCTGCCCTGCCCGAACCGCCCGCTCCGCCCGGCACGCTGGTGGGCCGGGAAGCGGAGCTGCAGGTTCTGCTCGATCAGGTGACCGTGTACGGTCACCGCCTGGTGAGCGTGGTCGGCATCAGCGGCATCGGGAAAACGCATCTGGTGCTTGAGGCGGCTCAAGCGCTGCGTGCCAAGGGCTGGCGGGTCGGGTGGCACGCGTCGGCCGGGGATCCCCTTTGCTGCGGTGCGATTCCCGCGGCCGGCTCCGGTTCCGGCGGGCCGCCTCCGGGTGCCGCTTACCTGACCGACGACCTCGTCGGTGCGATCGGTGAGAGGCATGAACTGCTGGTGATCGACGGCGGCGACGCTTCGGGTCCCGGCAGGGTGGACGTCGGCGAGTTGCTTCGGCGTTGTCCGGGGCTGCGCGTCGTGGTGACCGGTCTGACGCCGCGATATCTGCCGGGTGAGCGCGTACTGCCGCTCACCGCGATGGCCGTGCCGGAGGAGGCGCGGGACTATGACTACGCCCGGTTGAGCGAGGTCGAGTCCGTGGCGTTGTTCCTGTCCCACATGCGCCGGTCACGGCCGGCTTTCCGGCTTCGGGAGGACAACGCGCACGCGGTGGTGCGGTTGTGTCGCTGGCTCGACGGTGTACCCAGGGCACTTGAGTACGCGGCGGGCTGGTGCCTGGTGTATCCGCCTGAGCTCCTGCTTTCCCGAGCCGGTCGGGACTCCTCTCTCCTCTCCTCCCCGGCGGGCTGCGGCTGCCAGGACCTGCTGCGTTCCGTGGCGCGCAGCGTCGACACCATGGCCGAGTGCTATCGCCATGTGCTGGCCGAGGTGGCGGACCGTCCGCACTGGACGGTCGGGGACCTCGATCACCTGGTGCCGGATCCGGCCGCTGCCCTGCACGCGCTGCTGGTCCACGGCCTGGTGCGGCCGGCGGGTGCCCACCTGCCGGAGCGGTTCACGGCGCTGCACCTCGTGCGGCTCCTGTACGCGCGGCACCGAGCTCCGGCGGGGGTGGCCCGGGCCGGCTGAGACTGCCGCTGATTCTGCCTACCGGGGCCCATCGCGGCCCATACGTTTACCCGTGTCTTGTGGCGGTCGATGAAAGGGATTGGAAATGGTCACCTGCCCGGAATGCGAGAACTCGCTGGTTCCCGCCGGAACTCCGGTGATTGGCGAGATACTGGAATGCGGTGAATGCGCCGGCGAATTGGAGATCCTCACGCTGGATCCGATACGGGTCGCGCTCGCGCCGGAGATCGAAGAGGACTGGGGCGAGTGAGCGGCGCCGTGCCGTTCGCGGTCCTCGCGTCCCGTGTGGGGGCCAGCGAGAAAAGGATCCTCGAAGCCCTCCGTCGCAGAGGGATTGCCCATCGGCACCTCGACAGCCGTGAGTGGTGGCAGCGACTCGGTGACCGCGGCCCTCAGCCGATCGTGCTGAACAGGGAGATCGGGCTCGCCAGGGCGACGTACGCGGCCAACGCGCTGGAGGCGGCGGGTGCGACGGTGGTCAATTCCGCGCGGGCGACCGAGCTGTGCGGGGACAAGTGGCGCACGTCCGCGGCACTCGTCGAAGCCGGACTGCCGACACCGCGGACGGCCCTCGGGCTGACCCCGGAAGCCGCGCTGACGGCTCTGGAAAGCATCGGCTATCCGGCTGTGGTGAAGCCGCTGCAGGGTTCGTGGGGCCGGCTGGTCGCCGCGTTGCCGGACCGGCAGACCGCGGAAACCGTGCTGGAGTATGTCGCCGCGTTGCCCGCACCGCAGGCGCGGATCGTCTACCTGCAGGAATGGATAGCCAAACCGGGGCGGGACATCCGGGTGATCGTGGTGGGCGGCGAAGCGCTGGCCGCGACCTACCGGCGCAGTGAGCACTGGCGGACCAATGTGGCGCGGGGTGCGGTGAGTGAACTGTGCCCCCTGACACCGGACATCGCGAAACTCGCGGTCATGGCCGCGCAGGCCGTGGAGGCCGAGATCGCCGGTGTCGATCTGATCGAGGACGAGACGGGAGAGGTCCTGGTCCTGGAGGTCAACCACGGTGTCGAGTTCTCCGGTCTGCAGCAGGCTGTCGGTGACACGGTTTCCGTCGCCGACCGGATCGTCGACCATCTCCTGGAGAAGTCACGCTCATGCTCCGAGTAGCGATCGTCGGGGCATCCGGCTACATCGGTGGCGAGCTGCTTCGCCTGCTGCTCGGTCATCCACGGGTCACCGTCGTGGCCGCCGGCTCCGACCGCCTGGCCGGGCGCCGGGTCGACGGCCCGCATCCCAACCTGCGTGGCCACACGGACCTGTGCTTCGTCGGCCACGACACCTTGGAGAGTATCGATTTCGATGTGCTCTTCCTGGCCGCTCCGCATCGGGAAACCATGGGAAGGATGGACGAATTCCTGAAACTGGCCGGGACCGTCATCGACCTGTCCGGCGATTTCCGCCTACGAGATCCCGAAATCTACGCGTCCTACTACGGGGTGACGCACACCGCACCGCATCTGATTCCCGAATTCGCCACCGGGCTGCCTGAATGGCATCGCGCCCAACTGGCCACGAGCGACCGGATCTCGGTCCCCGGTTGCATGGCCACCGCCGGCATTCTCGCGGTCCGACCGTTGGCCCGGGCGGGTCTGATCGAGGGCACGGTCCGGGTGGACGCCAGAACAGGTTCCAGTGGATCGGGCGTTTCCGGCGGACCCGCCGGCGCCCATGCCGAACGCAGCGGTGCCCTCCGCGTGTTCGCTCCCTCCGGGCATCGGCACGAGGCCGAGATCGCGCAGGCCACGGACCGTACCGTGCGGATGACCGCCACCGGCGTCGAGGCGGTCCGCGGCGTGCAGGTGCTGTGCCACACGAAACTGGCGTCCGGCGTGTCGGAGAGAGACGTCCGGTCCGCGTTCCGCGCGACGTACAGGAACGAGCCGTTCGTCCGGGTCATCGCCCAGCGGCAGGGCCTGTACCGGCTCCCGGAGCCGAAGATCCTTACCGGATCCAACTTCTGCGACGTCGGGTTCGCGGTGTCCGAGGACGACGGCACCGCGGTCCTGATCGGCGCACTGGACAACCTGGTCAAGGGCGGCGCGGGCGGCGCGGTGCAGTGCCTGAACGTCCGCTTCGGCTGGCCGGAGCGGACAGGGCTGGAATTCACCGGACTGCATCCGAACTGACGTGAGGCTGATGAAGCGAATGCGGGACATACTTGTGGTCAAATGCGGCGGAAACGCCGCTGTGCGGTCGGAGGCGATCTGCGCGGACGTGGCCGCCGTGCACCGCGGCGGCAGGCCGGTGATCCTCGCCCACGGCGGTTCGGCGGACATCGACAGGCTCGCCGAACGCCTCGGAGTGCCTTCCCGCCGGCTCGTCGCCCCGGACGGGGTGTCGACCCGGTACACCGACGAGCGAACTCTCGAAGTGGTGCAGCTGGCGCTGGCCGGCTCCGTCAAACCCCGTCTGCTGGCCGCCCTGCGGGCATGCGGTGTGAGCGCGGTCGGGCTGACCGGCCTGGACGCCGGACTTCTCGTGGCCGCCCGCAAGTCGGCGCACCGCGCACTCGTCGGCGGACGCCGGGTCGTGGTCAGGGACGACCACAGTGGACGGATCGTCGCCGTCAACGGCGACGTGCTGTCCACGGTGCTCACGGCGGGGCTGCTGCCTGTGGTGTCGCCGCCTGCCGTGGCCGAGGACGGCCGTGTGGTCAACACGGACGCGGACCGCGCTGCCGCGGCCATCGCGGGCGCCGTCCGGGCGAGCACTCTTGTGCTGCTCACCGGGACGAACGGGGTGCTGGCCGACCGGCACGACGAACGGTCGGTGCTTCCCGTCTGCCGGGTTCCCCGCCGGGGGACACCTCCGGTGGTCACCGGCGGCATGGGGATCAAGCTGATCGCGGCCCGGGAGGCACTGCTGTCCGGTGTGCACCGCGTCCTGATCGCGGACGGCCGTCGACCGTATCCGGTCCAGGAGGCCCTGGCGGGCTCGTGCACCGAAGTGCTGCTGGAGGAAGAGTGACGATTTTTTCGGACACGGACGCGATCGACCTGCTCCACGGCATGCTGAAGATTCCCTCACCGTCCTTCGCGGAGTCGGAGCTGGCCGCTCACGTGGTGGATGCCATGCGTGGAGCCGGTCTCGCCGCGTGGATCGACGAGGCGGGCAACGCGGTCGGGGAGATCCGGCATGGCCCGGGGCCGACGGTGATGCTGCTCGGGCACATGGACACCGTGCCGGGGGACATCCCGGTGCGCCTGGACGGCGATCGCCTGTACGGCAGGGGAGCGGTCGACGCCAAGGGGCCGCTCGCCACGATGATCTGCGCGGCCGCCGCCAGTTCCGGGTTCCGCGGCCGGATCGTGGTCGTGGGCGCGGTGGAGGAGGAGACCACGATGTCCCGGGGCGCGGTGGAGATCCGCCGTACGCACGAGCCGCCGGACGCGCTGATCATCGGCGAGCCCAGTGGCTGCGACACGGTCGTCCTGGGATACAAGGGAAAGATCGACCTCCGCTACGACGTGCGGTGCGAGGCGACCCACCCCAGTAACGCCGTGCCCAAGGCGTCCGAACTGGCGGCCCGGGCGTGGACGGAGCTGCTGGACCTGCTCGGCCCGGAGGCGAGCCACGCCCGATTCGACAGTCCTGGCCCGACCTTGACGTCGATCAACGGTGGACTGACGTCCGCCACCGCGGAGTTCAGTATCCGGATACCCCCGGGTTTCGACAGCGAGGGCCTGGTGGCCGCGTTGTCCGAGCGGCTGGACCTGGGCACGCTCCAGGTCGTCAACACGGTGCGCGCCTGCCGTGTCGGCCGCAACGACCCGGTGGCGCGGGCGCTGTCGGTCGCGATCCGCGCGCAGGGCGGCAGCCCGAGGGCGAAGGTGAAGACCGGTACCTCCGACATGAACACACTGGCGGAGAAGTGGACGATACCGATGGCCACCTACGGGCCGGGGGACAGCAGTCTGGATCATTCCGACCGGGAACACATCAAACTGTCCGAGTACCTGTTCGGCATCGGGGTGCTGACCCGTGCCCTGGCCGAAATGGATGAGCATTTCACCGGAGTGAACCGATGAGTGACGATCACTCGCGCACGGCACGGGAACTTATTGTGCGGATGTGCGCCAACCCGGAGGGCGGCCACCTCGGCGGATCGATGTCCATGGTCGAGATCCTGGTGACGCTCTACCGTCACGTACTGAGGATCGACCCGCGGAGGCCGCAGGCGCCGGACCGGGACATCCTGCTGCTGAGCAAGGGACATGGCGCGATCGGACTGTACGCGGTCCTGGCGGAGCGGGGCTTCTTCCCCGCGGAACTGCTGGCGGACTACGGCGCTCCGGACAGCATGTTCACCGCACACCCGAATCCGGCCGTTCCCGGGGTCGAGATGCCGACCGGGTCACTCGGGCACGGACTGCCGCTCGGTGTCGGCTTCGCGCTCGCCGCACGACTGGACGGGAGTGACCGGCGTTGCTTTGTCGTGCTCGGCGACGGCGAACTGCAGGAGGGCTCGGTCTGGGAGGCCGCGATGGCGGCCGGCGCCCAGGGACTTGACCGGCTGGTGGCGATCGTGGACCGCAACGGGCTGCAGATCAGCGGTGACACGGAAGAGACCCTGGGCCTTGAGCCACTCGGGGACCGTTGGCGCAGTTTCGGGTGGACGGTACTCGAGGTCGACGGGCACGAGCCGGACCAGTTGCGGACGGCCCTGTCGCGTATCCCGCACACCCCGGGCAGACCGACCGTGCTGCTGGCCCGCACGGTCAAGGGCAGAGGACTGCCCTATATCGAGGGCCAGGCCCGCAGCCACTACGTCCGGCTCACCGAGCGCGGGCACCGGCGTGCCCGCGCCGCGGTGATGCGCGGCGAACGACCCTGAACGGAGACGACATGTCCGTCGTGACAGCCGAACCCACCGTGCCCGACGAGACCCGCGAGGCCCGGGAGGTGTACCGGGACGTACTGGTCGAGTTGCTCGGCGAGGACGAACGCCGTGTGTGCCTGGACAGCGACACCGGCCTGTTCTCCGCCACCCCATGGGGCGAGAGCGCGCGGCGGTATCTCAACCTCGGTATCGCGGAACAGAACCTGATGGGCGTGGCGGCGGGACTGGCCAGGTCCGGCCGGATCCCCTTCGTCAACACCATGGCGACCTTCGCCGCCACCCGAGCGCTGGAGGCGGTGAAGCTCGACATCGCCTTGAACAACCTGCCGGTACGGATCGTCGCCACCCACGGCGGGCTCTCCGCCGGCCACCTCGGTTCCACCCACCACGCGCTGGAAGACCTCGCCGTCATGCGGATGCTGCCGAACATGACGGTGCTGGTGCCCGCGGACGGCCCCGCCACCGAGAGCTTGGTCCGAGCCGGCGCCGAGCTGCCGGGACCGGTGTACCTGCGCCTCGGGCGCGGCGCGACGCCGAGCCTTGCGCCGGGGGCGGAGCCGGTGCGCATCGGGGTCGCGCAGTCCTTGCGCCGGGGAACCGACGTGACGCTGATCGCCACCGGACCGCATCCCGTGCTCAGCGCGGTCGAGACCGCCGACGAACTGGCCCGCGACGGGATCGACGTGGCCGTGCTCAACATGCACACGGTCAAACCGCTCGACCGGGAGGCGATCGTCGCGGCCGCCACCCGCACGCGCGGAATCGTCACCGTCGAAGAACACTGGGCGGCCGGGGGCCTCGGTTCCGCGGTGGCCGAGGTCGTGGCCGACCTGGGTGTCGCCTGTCCGGTACGGCGGGTGGCGGTCGCCGACCGGTTCGCCGCCGGTACCGGGGGACACCGGCATCTACTGGCGCGCAACGGGATCTCCGTCGCGACGGTGACCGAGCACGTGCGACGACTGCTGGCTTGACCCCCCCCGGCGCCGAAGCGACCCCGGCGTTCCGGACCGGACCTCGACCCACTCCAGCCCGTGATCCAGGACCGGGATCACGGGCTGGAGTGGGTCGAGGTCATCGGGCGTGGAACGCTCCGGCCCATTCGGTGTCGGCGATCTCCGCGGCGCGTTCCCAGTGCGGTGTGTAGTCCGTCGTCGCGGCGATGGCGGCCAGTGCCTCGCGGTGGTGCCAGACCTTCTCGAACGCGGTGGCGTACCGGTCGAGCAACGGTCCTGAGTCCGGATGCAGGTGCGCCTTCTGGATCGTGAAGGAGTCGTCGAGGACGCGCAGGGTGGCCGGGAAGTCCTCGGGACGGTAAGGGCGGTCCACGACGCCGGGCAACGCCCACGGGTAGGCACCGAACCCGCGGCGGCCGGTGAAGACCCGCTGCGCGGGCAACGGCTGCAGCTGGTAGGGCACGGCGGGCACCCCTTCGGCACGCAGGGCCCGCTGTACGACGGAGCGCAGCGGGCCCGCGAAGTCGTCGGCCAGCCCGAAGGCGGCGGGATTCACCCGGATGCGCAGGATGTGCCAGGCATGGGTGCGGTTCTGTGGGACCTCGGGCACCTGGAAGCCGGGATACGCGGCCAGCCGTCCCAGCAGCCGGCCGACGTTCTCGTCGCGGACGGCCGTTTCGGCGGGGAGTTGAGCGAGACGGCTACGGGTGAAGGCCGCCTGTATCGCGTTCGGTTTGCAGTTCCAGCCCAGCAGATGCGCCACGTAACTGCGCTCGCCGCCTGCCGGAATGAGTTCACCGAACTGCCGCAGCATGGTCGCCCTCGTCGCCACGTCCGCGTCATCGGTGGTGATCAGGCCGCCCTCACCGCATGTGGCGAGATTCTTGCTGACGTTGAGGCTGAAGGTGTTCACCGCGCCGATCGAGCCCACGGACCGGCCCCGGTACCGGGCGCCGTGCGCCTGCGCGGCGTCCTCGACCACGGTGACCCCGTGCCGGGCGGCGATCTCGGTGATCCGGTCCAGATCGGCGGGCAGACCGTGCAGGTGGACCACGACGATCGCCTTGGTCCTGCTGGTGATCGCGGCCTCCAGCGCCGCGGGGTCCAGATTGAACGTGACGGGGTCGATGTCCACGAACACCGGTACGGCCATGAGATGGAGCGGAGCGGTGGCGCTGCCGATGAAGCTCAGGGCGGGCACGATGACCTCGTCGCCGGGCTCCACACCCGCGGCGCTCAGGGCGACCGACAGCGCCGCGGTTCCGTTGCTCACCGCCACACAGTGCTCCGTGCCGACGTACTGCGCCCACTCCCGCTCCAGGCCCACGATCTCCTGCTCTCCCGACGAGGCGGAGGTGAACCGTCCGGACCTCAGTACCCGATGGGCCGCCTGCTCGTCCTGATCGGTCACCATCGGCCAGGGCCTGATCCCGAGTTCCCTGGGCACGGCCCGGCCACCGCCGAACATCGCAAGGTCGACCGTCAGCCGGGCCGGTTGCTGGATTGTCACCGCTGAACCTCTTCTCAAGGTGATTCCGTTCGAACGTCGCGCATGTCATCGTCGGCGTGCTCCGTGGCGTCCGGCGGCAATCACACCGGCAATTCACCTGCGTTCCTTCGCGGTGCTCCCGCGAATTGCCGCTCCGACTGCCGCCGGTGGCGAGCGCCGCTCGCTAACTTCGTTCCTGATTCCAGACCGGACCCGGAATGAGGGAATACGTGACCAGCCCTTTCGACGAAGCGAATTCCAGTGTGGCCGGGAGAACTCCGGTCACCCGTTACCAGCGCGTCCTCTGCCAACTGGTCGCCGACGTCCTCGGGGTGAGCGACGTCGGGATCGACGACGGGTTCGTGGCGCTCGGCGGAGACAGCATCATCGCCATGCAACTCGTCAGCCGGGCAAGGAAAGCCGGTCTGCGGATCACCGTCGGCGATGTGCTGACGCGGCGGGACATGGAAGCACTGGCACAGACGGCCACCACGCTGGAGAAGGAGCCGGCGCCGGTCGCGGACAGCGGGGTGGGACCGGTCGTCACCACACCGATCATGCACTGGTTCCGGGAACGCGGTGGCGTGGTCGACACCTACAACCAGTTCGCGGTCCTGCGTACGCCTTCAGGGCTGACGGAACCTCGTCTGATATCGATGGTGCAGGCTCTGCTCGACCACCACGACATCCTGCGCCTGCGGCTGTCCGTGCCGGGCGACGAGGCTGACTGGGTGCTGGAGACCCTGCCGGTGGGCGCGGTCGACGCGGCCCCGGCCGTCCGGCGGACCGATGTGGCGGGGCGCCCCGAGGAGGAGCGGGCCGCGCTGGTGCGACAGGAGTCGGACGCGGCGCGCGACAGGCTGCGCCCCCAGGAGGGCAACGTCCTCCAGGCCGTGTGGTTCGATGCCGGACCGGATCGCCAGGGCATGCTCGCCCTGGTCGTCCATCATCTGGCCGTCGACTCGGTCTCCTGGCGCATCCTGGCCGCCGATCTCGCGACGGCCTGGCAGGCCGTCGAGAAGGGTGCCGCGATCACCCTCGATCCCGTGCCGACCTCGTTCCGCCGCTGGTCCGAAGTACTCGGCGAGCAGGCGCACGCGCAGGCCAGTGTCGCGGAACTCCCCGGCTGGCTCGAACGGCTGCGTCCCGGCGCCGCCCGGTTCGGCGACCGGGCGAGGGTGCCCGGTCAGGACGTGGAAAGCCGGGACCGGGGTTTCACCGAGTTCCTGCCGGCCGAGTTCACGGAGGCGTTGCTGACCACAGTGCCGTCGCTGTTCAACGCCGGTATCAACGACGTTCTCCTCGCCGGTCTCGCGCAGGCGATGCGCGACTGGCACCGCGGACGCGGCACGGCGGGCGACGGCACCGCGTTGCTGCACCTGGAAGGCCACGGCAGGGAGGACGCACTCGCGGAGCTGGATCTCTCCCGGACCGTCGGCTGGTTCACCAGCCTGTTCCCGATCAGGCTCGACCTGGGCGAACCGGACCGGACGGATGCGCACGCCGCCGGGGCGGCGGTGGGGAACGCGGTGAAGCGGGTCAAGGAGCAGGTGCGCGGCGTTCCCGACAAGGGAGTCCGGTACAGCCTCCTTCGCTATCTGAACCCGCGAACGGGTGCGCTGCTGGAGAAGGCGGCCCAGCCGGAGTTCGTCTTCAACTACCTGGGCCGTTTCGAGGTCTCGGACGACGACTGGTCGGTCGTACCGGAGTACGGGACCGGTGTGGACGACACGGGATCAGGCATGCCCATGGCCCACAGCATCGAGGTCAACGTGGCCACGGTGGACCGGGCGGACGGCCCGGTGCTACGGGCCACCTGGACCTGGGCCGACAGCGTCGTGTCCGAGGCGGACACCCGCGAGCTGGCGGAATCGTGGTTCCGGATGCTCCGGACCCTGGTCGCGCACGCCCGCGAACCCGGAGCGGGCGGACTCACCCCGTCCGACCTGACCCTGAGCTCGCTCAGCCAGCACGAACTCGAAGAGATCGAATCCGATCTGCGGGCCTTCTGAGGAAGTTGACACTGAAGATGAACCAATCGGTAGTCGAGGACATCCTTCCCCTGTCGCCCTTGCAGGAAGGCCTCCTCTTTCACGCGCTGTTCGACCGGGAAAAGCACAGCCCATACCTCGCGCAATTCGCGGTGGACCTCGACGGACCGGTGGATTCCGCGCTCCTGAGGGCGGCCGCGGACACCGTGATACGGCGCCACGCCACATTGCGGTCCGGATTCCGGTACCGAAAGACAGGCGAACCGATACGGGTGGTCCGCCGCGATGTTCCGCTGGACTGGCGGGAGACCGAGATCGGTCAGGAAGGCGCGCCGGAACGGATCGCCGAACTGACCGAGCAGGACTGGGCCCGGGGCATCGACGTCGGCGGATCGTCGTTGATCCGGTTCACTCTCGTGCGGCACACCGCCCGCCGCCACCGGCTGCTGGTGACCGCCCACCATCTCCTGCTGGACGGGTGGTCCTTCGCCCTGCTGTTCCAGGAGCTGTTCGCGGTGTATTCCCGGGCGGGCGGTACCGCCGGCCTGCCGTCGGTGCGTCCGTACCGGGACTACCTGGCATGGCTGACGGAACAGGACCGGGCCGGCGCGGAGCGGCACTGGGCGGCGGCCCTGGAGGGGGTGACCGAGCCCACTTTCGTCGCGCCCGCCGATTCCCGGAGCGGTCCGCCGCCGGAGGAGGTGACCGTGCTGCTGCCGTCGGACACGACAGCGCTGCTGACCGCGCACGCCCGCAGGAACCACGTCATGCTCAACACGGTGTGCCAAGCGGTCTGGGCCATCCTGGTCGGTTCACTCACCGGACGCGACGATGTGGTGTTCGGCTCGACGGTCAGCGGCCGTCCGGCAGAGCTGACCGGCGCGGACTCGATGATCGGGATGTTCATCAACACGGTTCCGGTACGGGTACGGCTGGACCGGGCGGCTTCGGTGAGCGCGCTGTTCGATCAGATCCAGGCGGGGCGCGCCGCGTCGCTCGACCACGACCACCTCGGCCTGACGGAGATCCAGACCCTGACCGGGTCCCCGACCGCGCTCTTCGACACCAACGTGGTCTTCGACAACTTCCCGATGCACGACTACAAGGTCGACTCGCCCGACGGCGAACTGGAGGTGCGCGTCACCTTCCGTGACAGCGCGCACTATCCGCTGACCCTGGCCGTCGAACCGGGTGAGCGGCTCGCGCTGCGCCTGCACTACCGCCCGGACCTGTTCACCGCCGACCGGGCGGCCGAGATCGCCGACCGGCTTGTGCTGCTGTTCGAGCAGGTGGCCGAGGATCCGGACCGAGCGCTCTCCGCGCTGACCATGCTGTCGCCCCAGCAGTTCGACCGGATCGTACGGAAGTGGAACGACACCGCGGTCGAGCTGCCCGAGGTGACGCTCGCCGACCTGTGGTCCGAGCAGGTCCGACGCACGCCGGACGCGACGGCCCTGGTGGCGTCCGACGAGCAACTGAGCTATGCCGAGCTGGCCGAACGAGTGGATCGGCTGGCGGCGCAGCTCGCCCACAGAGGCGCGGGCCCGGACCGGGTCGTGGCCGTGGCACTGCCCCGTTCGGTGGAACTGGTGGTCGCGATCCTCGCTGTCGTCAAAGCGGGCGCGGCCTACCTTCCGGTGGATCTGGACCACCCCGCCGGGCGGATCGCCGCGATGGTCGCGGATGCCGGGCCGATCCTCGTACTGACCGACTCGAAGAGCGCCGGCGCCCTCCCCGGCTCTCCACCGAAGCTGTTGCTCGACGAGCCGATCGCGCGGGTCCCCGCCCGGCCGGTGCGACCGCGCCCGGCGCACTCCGCCTATGTCATCTTCACCTCCGGATCCACCGGACGGCCCAAGGGGGTCGTGGTTTCGCACGCGGCCATAGTCAACCGTCTGCTGTGGATGCAGGCCCAGTACCGGCTCACCGATGCCGATCGGGTGCTGCAGAAGACCCCGGCCGGTTTCGACGTATCGGTGTGGGAGTTCTTCTGGCCGCTGATCTCCGGGGCGAGCCTGGTGCTGGCGAAGCCCGGCGGACACCGCGACCCCGTCTATCTGGCCGAGCTGATCCAGCGTGAATCGGTGACCGTCACACACTTTGTGCCCTCGATGCTGCAAGCCTTCCTCCGTGAGCCCGGCGCGGCCGGCTGCACGAGCCTGCGCCGGATCATCTCCAGCGGTGAGGCTCTGTCCGCGGAAACACAACGTGAACTGTTCAGCACGCTCGGCTCCACCGAACTGCACAACCTCTACGGACCGACCGAAGCCGCTGTCGACGCGACCTACTGGCAGTGCCGCCGTGGCGATGAGGGAAGTTCGGTGCCGATCGGCCGGCCGCTGGCCAATGTGGCGGCGTATGTGCTGGACGGCGGGCTGCGGCCGGTGCCGCCGGGGGTGGTGGGCGAGCTGTACCTGGGCGGGATCCAGCTCGCCAGGGGATATAGCGGGCGCCCCGCGTTGACCGCCGAGAGGTTCGTGGCCTGCCCGTTCTCGGCGGGGGAGCGCATGTACCGGACGGGTGACCTGGCCCGGTGGACCGCCGACGGGGAGCTGGAGTACGTCGGCCGCGCGGACGCGCAGGTGAAGATCCGGGGCTTCCGCGTGGAGCTCGGCGAGGTCGAGGCGGTGCTGGCCGGCCACCCCGAGGTCATGCAGGCCGCGGTCGTCCTCAGGGAGGACCGGCCGGGTGACCAGCGCCTGGTCGCGTATGTCATGGCCCGGTCCTCGGGCCTCACGGGCCGGGAACTCCGCCGGTTCGTGTCGGACAGCGTGCCCGACTACATGGTCCCCGCCGCGGTGGTCCTGGTCGAGACCATGCCGACGACGATGAACGGGAAGCTCGACCGGGCCGCGCTGCCGGAGCCGGACCGGGCCGCGGGCGCCGTACGGGAGCCGCGGAGTCCGCGTGAGGAGATCCTGTGCGAACTCTTCGCCGAAGTGCTCGGGGTGCCCCGCGTGGGGATCGACGACCATTTCTTCGACCTGGGAGGGCACTCCCTGCTGGCGCTCCGGCTGCTCTCCCGGATCCGGTCGGTCCTGGGGGAGGGGTTCGAGATCCGGGACCTGTTCGCCGAACCCACGGTGGCCGGACTGGCCCGGCTGACCGGAGCCGCGCGCCCCGCGCTGACCGCCCGGGCAGGAGCGGAGCCCGTACCGCTGTCGTTCGCCCAGCGACGTCTGTGGTTCCTGAACCGGATGGAGCGCGACGAAGGAACGTACAACGTGCCCGTCGCGGTCCGTCTCACCGGGGCGGTGGACAGGGACGCTCTGGCACAGGCGTTCGCCGACGTGGCGGAACGGCACGAAAGCCTGCGCACGATCTTCCCCGAGGAAAGTGGTGAGCCGCACCCGGTCGCACTGGACTCGGTTCCCGGGATCGAGGTCGTCGAGGTGGCACCGGGGGACCTCGCCGACGCCATGGCGGAGCGGGTCCGTCACCGGTTCGACCTCACCGCACACGCACCCGTCCGGGCCACGCTGTTCCTGCTCGGCCAGGAGCAGCACGTCCTGCTGCTGGTCATTCAGCACATCGCGGCCGACGGATGGTCCCTGCGTCCGCTGCTGAGGGACCTCGGCCTGGCGTACACCGCCCGATGCGACGGGAGCGCACCGGACTGGCCGGCGCAGCCCGTGCGCTACGCCGACTACACACTGTGGCAGCGAGAGCTGCTCGGCGACGCCGAGGACGCGGACAGTCTGATGGCCCGCCAGTTGACCTACTGGCAGCAGCAGTTGGCCGCACTGCCCGCGGAGCTGACGTTGCCGGTGGACCGGCCGCGCCCCGCGGTGGCGACGCAGTCCGGTGGGACCGTGGCCGTCCACTGGGAGCCGGAGCTGCACAGCAGGCTGCTCGATCTTGCCAGGTCCGCCGGCTGCACCCTGTTCATGGTGGTGCAGGCGGGTTTCGCGGCACTGCTGACCCGTATGGGCGCGGGCACCGACATCCCCTTCGGCACCCCGGTGGCGGGCCGGTCGGACAGCGCGCTCGACGACCTGGTCGGGTTCTTCGTCAACACCCTGGTGCTGCGCACCGACACCGCGGGCGATCCCGGGTTCGCCGAACTGCTGCGACGGGTCCGGGACACCGACCTGGAGGCATTCGGACACCAGGACGTCCCCTTCGAGCGTATCGTCGAGGCCCTGCAGCCCGAGCGGTCGCTGTCCCGGAACCCCCTGTTCCAAGTCATGCTCCAGGTGCAGCACGCCGAGACCACCACCCCGGCCTTCGCCGGACTGGAGGCGGAACGGGCCCCGGTGACCTGGGACGTCGCCAAGTTCGACCTCAGTCTTGAACTGATGGACGAGCGCGATGCCGAGGGAGCACCGGCCGGGCTGACCGGCTACCTCGAGTACGCCGAGGAACTGTTCGACCGGACCACCGCCGAGCAACTCGTGACGCGCCTGCGACGGCTGCTGGAACAGGTGCTCGCCGCCCCGGAACGACCGATCGGCGCTGTCGACGTGCTCTCGGACGGGGAACGGCGGCGTTTCCTCGCCGCGCCGCCCGTGCCCACGCTCGCGCGGCGACCTGTGTTCCTGCCCGACGCGTTCCGGGAGCAGGTCGCCCGCACGCCGGACGCGACGGCGCTGGTCTTCGAGGACACCACGATGACCTACGCCGAGCTCGACGCACGTGCCACCCGGCTCGCCCGCCAGCTCGTGAGCCGGGGTGCGGGCCCGGACCGAGTGGTGGCGGTGGCCTTGCCCAGGTCCATGGACCTGGTGGTCGCGCTACTGGCGGTACTGAAGGCGGGCGCCGCGTTCCTCTTCGTCGACCTGGCGTACCCGGCTCGGCGGATCGCCCACCTGCTGGAGGACTCCGCCGCCGCCCTGGTCGTCACCGACAGCGCATCCGCCGAGTCGCTGCCCGCACGCGAACCGGTGCTCATCGACGGCCCCGCGCTCGACGACGAATCACCGGAAGAACTCAAGATCGCGATCGCCCCGGAGCATCCGGCATACGTCGTGTACACCTCGGGGTCGACCGGCCTGCCCAAGGGCGTGATGGTGACCCACGGCGGGCTGGCCAATCTGCTCGCCTTCTACCGTGACGAGGTCATCGCCACCGCCGAACGGACCCGGGGTTCGCGGCGCTGCCGGATGGCGCTGACCGCGTCCCTCTCCTTCGACACCTCGGTCGTCGGTCTGCTGTGGCAGGCCGTCGGCCACGAACTCCACCTCATCGGCGACGACACCCGCCGCGACCCCGCCGCCATGGCCCGGTACCTGGACCGGTGCGGCATCGACGCTCTCGACGTGATGCCCAGCTATGCCGAAGAGCTGATCCAGCAGGGCATGCTCGACCCGGCCGGAACACCGCCGGCGGTGCTGATGACCGGCGCGGAAACGGTGGGCGAGAAGCTGTGGACACGGATCCGGGAAACCGAGGGGATCACCGTCTACAACATCTACGGACAGACCGAGACCACCGTGGACTCCCTCTTCTGGACGTCGGACGACAGCGACCGCCCCCTGATCGGCCGTCCGATCGCCGGAGTGGACGTGTTCGTGCTCGACCCGCGGCTGCGTCCCGTCCCGCCGAAGGTGATCGGTGAACTGTACGTATCGGGAGCCCAGTTGGCGCGCGGTTACGTGAACCGTCCTGCCCTGACCGCGGAGCGGTTCGTGGCGAACCCGTTCAGGCCCGGGCGGCGTATGTATCGCACGGGTGACCTGGTCCGGTGGACCGACGACGGCGCGCTGGAATTCCTCGGCCGGGCCGACGACCAGGTGAAGATCCGTGGTTTCCGGGTCGAACTCGGCGAGGTCGAGGCGGCACTGGCCCGCCACGAGGGCGTCGCGCACGCGGTGGCGGTCCTGCGCGAGGACCGGCCCGGGGACAACCGTCTCGTCGGATATGTGCTCGCGCGGAACACGGAACTCGACGTGAGGCAACTGCGCGAGTTCGCACGGCAGAACCTGCCGGACTACATGGTGCCCGCCGCGATCGTGGTGATCGAGGAACTGCCGTTGACACCGAATGGCAAACTCGACCGCGCCGCGCTGCCGAAACCGGCGTACCCCACCGGCACCCGGCGCGCGCCGCGCGATCTCCGCGAGGAGCTCCTGTGCGGGCTGTTCGCGGAAGTGCTCGGACGTGACGCGGTGGGGATCGACGACGGCTTCTTCGATCTCGGCGGCCACTCCCTGCTGGCTGTGCGACTGAGCAGCAGGGCGCGCTCCGTGCTGGGTGTGGAACTGCCCGCCCGTCTGCTGTTCAGTACCCCGACCGTGGCCGGGCTGGCGGAGAGCCTTGACGACATTCTCCCCGGCAGGCCGGCGCTCCGGCCGGGGAAACGCCCGGACGTGCTGCCGCTGTCCTTCGCCCAGCAGCGACTGTGGTTCCTGAGCCAGTGGGAGGAAACAGGCACCAGCTACAACCTTCCTGTCGCTCTGCGGCTGTCCGGTCCGCTGGACCGGGGAGTTCTCGAACAGGCGTTGTCCGATGTCACGGACCGGCACGAGAGTCTGCGGACGGTTTTCGTCGACCATGACGGCCGGCCGGTGCAGTCGGTGCTCGCGCCGGGAGCGGTCCGGCCGGAACTGGTCCACCGAGAGGTGTCCGAGGCCGAGGTCGAGGCGGCGATTCGCGCGGCCGCGGACCATCCGTTCGATCTGGCCGCACACCCCCCCATGGTCGCCCACCTGTTCACGACGGGCCAGGAGGATCACGTCCTGCTGCTGGTGTTCCACCACATCATCTGCGACGGCTGGTCGCTCGGACCGCTCATGCGCGACCTTTCCGCCGCCTATGCCGCCCGCACGCGGCGCGACGCTCCCCAGTGGGACGAACTGCCGGTACAGTACGCCGATTACGCGCTGTGGCAACGGGATCTGCTGGGCAGTGAGGAAGACCAGGACAGTGTGCTGTCCCGTCAGCTGAGCCATTGGCGCGCCCAGCTGGCCGATCTCCCGGTGGAACTGACCTTGCCGACGGATCGGCCCCGGCCCGAGAGCAGCGACTACGCGGGGGGATCGGCGAACGTCGAGTGGAGTCCCGACCTCCATCGAAGCCTGCTCGCGGTCGCCAAGGAGCACAACTGCACGCTGTTCATGGTGCTCCAAGCCGGATTCGCCGCCCTGCTCAGCAGGCTGGGCGCGGGGACGGATATTCCGATCGGCACAACGGTGGCCGGACGGACGGACGACGCGGCCGACGAGGTCGTCGGGTTCTTCGTCAACACGGTGGTCCTGCGGACCGATGTCTCGGCGAACCCGAGCTTCGCGGAGCTGCTCCGTCGCGTCCGGGCCACCGACCTCGCGGCCTACGAGCACCAGGACGTCCCGTTCGAGCGGCTGGTCGAAGAGGTGAATCCACCACGCTCGCTCAGCCGCCACCCGCTCTTCCAGAACATGGTCCAGCTCCAGCACGCGACCGCCGGTCCGGAATTCCCCGGTCTGCGGGCGACCGAACGGCCGGTCCCGTCGACCACCGCCAAATTCGACCTGGTCATCGATGTGGAGGAGCGGCTCGACCAGGACGGAGCGCCGGCCGGGCTGGTCGGGGCCCTGACGTACTCGACCGCGCTGTTCGACGCCTCGACGGGTGAGCGGCTCGCCGACGGCCTGCGCAGCTTGCTGACGCAGGTGGCCCGAGACCCGGAACGGCTGGTCGCCGACCTCGACGTACCACCGGTCCGGGGCCGGCGGTCCGGTGTCGTCACCGCATGCCCGGCTCCGTCGCGGGGCGCGGCGCCGACCACCACCGGCCCGCGCCGGGCGAACGAGGAGGTGCTCAGCGAGCTGTTCGCCAAGGTGCTCAGCCGGGACTCGGTCGGCATCGACGACAACTTCTTCGCCCTGGGCGGGCATTCGCTGCTGGCGACCCAGCTGATCTCCCGGGTGCGTTCGACCCTGGGGCTGGAGCTGCCGGTCCGGGAACTCTTCCGAGCCCCGACCGTCGCCGGGGTCGCCGCATACCTGGTGAAGGCCCGGCCCGCCCGGCCGGCGCTGCGGCCTGCCACGTCCCACTGACAGTGGGACGTCCACCGACACACCTGGGAGAGGGATCTGATGCTCACCATGTTCGGACTGGAACTGATGGAGGAAGCGGTGTACCGGGAGATGGGCGTATCGCCTCCGCCGGTCGCCGACGAGATCGCCGACCGGCTGGCGGTCGCTCCGGATCTGGTCCGTGCCTGTATCGACCGGCTGCTCGAACTCGGCCTGGTTCGGCGATCCTTCGAGGTGCCCGGCAGATTCGCGGTGGTCGACCCGGTCCTGAGCCTGCAGCAGTCGCTGGCCGGCCAGTACGAGGAGTTGATGCGTCGGCAGCGGCGGGTCGCCGAGACCCATGCCGAGGTGGTTCGCCTGCTCATGTCCGACGCCTCCGGCCGGCCGGGCAGGGTCGAACAGGTCGAGCGGCTCCTGGGGATGGACGAGGTGCAGTGCCGGGTGGACCGGCTGGCGGGGGAGGCCACCCGTGAGGCGCTGACGCTCGTGCCCGGTGGCGCGCGGTCGACGCCGGAACTCTCGGCGGCGCGCCGCAATGACGCGGCGTTGCTGAGCCGCTCGGTGTCGATCCGGACCGTCGGCACGGACACCGACTCCTACGACGCCGCGACCATGGCGCACGTGCGCTGGCTGACCGGCAACGGGGGCCAGTTCCGCGGCATTGAGGCGCCGCTGCCGGGAATGATCCTGTTCGACGGTACGGTCGCGCTGGTACCCCTCGACCCGCAGAACCCGGCGGCGGGCGCGCTCCAGGTCGCCGATCCCGGCCTCGTCGCTCCCATGATCGTTCTGTTCGAACAGACCTGGTCGCTGGCCACACCGCTGGACGCCGGGCGTTCGACGACGGACGAGACCTTGAACGGCAAGGAACGGGCGCTGCTCAGGCTGGTCGCCGAGGGGTGTACCGATGCGGCCGCCGCAGGTCAGTTGCATGTTTCGCACCGGACCGCTCGACGCATGATGGCGGTGCTGATGGAGCGCCTCGGCGCCCGCAGCCGCTTCGAGGCCGGGGTCAAGGCCGCCCGGCGCGGCTGGCTCTGACGACCGAACGGGCCTGCCCCGCACCTATTTCTGACGCAACGTCACCCCGGCTGGGTCCGATCTCCACGGCCCGGCTTGATCGCCATGACCTGACCACTTTGAAAGGACAATTCCGTGAACAATCCGTTCGACGACGAGAACGGCTCTTATCTCGTCCTGGCCAATGCGGAGCGACAGCACTCCTTGTGGCCCGCGAGCATCGACGTGCCCGCCGGCTGGTCCACCGTCTTCGGAGCGGGAACACGGACCGCGTGCCTGGCCCATGTCGAGGAGAACTGGACGGACATGCGGCCGGCCGGTCTGGCGGCCACGATGGACGGGGCCCGACCGCCGGCAGCGAACGAGATCGCTGATGCCGGGCCGACGTTCACCGGGACGTCGCAGTGAGCGGCGTACGGGACACCACGATGGTGCCCCTGCACCGGACGCCGGGCGCCGGGCTGACTCTGGTCGGCCTGAGTTTCTTCGGCGGTGGCACGGCCGCGTACCAGCCGTGGACCGCGCACATGCCCGCGGGGACGGACCTGGTCGTGCTCTGCTACCCCGGCAGGGAGGGACGGTTCGCCGAGGACTTCGCCCGTGACTGGGGCGAACTGGCCGCCGATGTCACACGATCACTGCGCGAAGCCGATCTCGGCCCGTACATCCTCTTCGGGCACAGCATGAGCGGCTGGATGGCCTTCGACGTGGCCGCCCGGCTCGACGGTGACGAGGTGCGAAAGCCCGAAGCGCTCGTCCTGTCCTCCTGCAATGCCCCGGACCGCGGCCTGACCGACAGCGAACTCCTTCCCACGCCCCAGGACGCGGACGAGCGACTCCTGGAGTGGCTCGGAACCCACGGCCTGTTGCCCCAGCACGTCCGTGAACACGCCGGCCTGACCGAGGTGGCGCTGGAGCTGGTACGGGCCGACATCGACGTCCGCAACACCTTCGTCTACGGCGGCGCCGAGGTGAGCGTGCCGCTTCAGGTGTTCTTCGGTGCCGACGATCCGTTGATCAGCGCCGACGCGGCCGCTCGGTGGAGCGCCCTGACCTCCGGCCCGTACCGGCACGACGTGCTCGGCGGCGGCCACTTCTACACCCCGGAGATCTGGCAGACCCTCCCGAGCCGGATCGCTTCGATCAATTCCGCCGCAACCGGCTCTGCTTCCTGAGGAGTTGCCCGTGTCCCCCGTGTCCTACGCCCAGCGGAGGCTGTGGTTCCTGAATCGCGTGAACGGCGGGTCGGCGGTCTACAACTGCCCGCTCGTCATCCGGGTGAGAGGCGAACTGGACCGAACCGCCCTGGCAGCGGCGCTCGCCGACCTGGCGGACCGGCACGAAGTGCTGCGCACGGTGTACCCCGGTGTCGAGGGCGAACCCGTACAGCGCGTACGTGACCGACGGCCCGAGCTGGACGTGGTCGCGTGCGAGGAGAGCGGACTCACCGAGATGCTGTCCGCCACCGTCGACCGAGGCTTCGACCTGACGGCCGATCTCCCCATCCGGGCGACGGTGTTCGCGCTGGCACCCCGGGAACACGTGCTGGCGTTGGTGCTCCACCACATCGCCTGCGACGAGGGGTCCTGGCAGCCGCTGCTCACCGACCTGGCCGCGGCGTACCGCGCCAGGGCCGCGGGCGAGTCACCTCAGTGGTCGCCGCTTCCGGTGAGTTACCGGGACTACGCCGTATGGCAGCGTGATCTGCTGGGCGAGGAGGACGACCCGGCGAGCCTGCTCGCGACACAGCTGTCCTTCTGGCGGGAGCAGTTGGCCGGGCTGCCCGCCGAGCTGGACCTGCCGTTCGACCGGTCGCGCCCCGCGATCGCCGACCACCGCGGTGACTGCGTACCGCTGAAGCTCGACGGCGATCTGCATCGCCGTCTGCTCGCGGTCGCCGCCGACCACGGGTGCACCACCTTCATGGTGCTCCAGGCCGGGCTCGCGGTACTGCTGTCCCGGCTGGGGGCCGGTACGGACATCCCCATCGGCACCGCGGTGGCGGGACGCCTGGACGATGCGCTGGAAGGCGTCGTCGGTTTCTTCGTGAACACCTTGGTACTGCGCAGCGACGTGGCCGGTGATCCGACGTTCAGCGAGCTGCTGCACCGGGTGCGGGACGCCGATCTCGCCGCCTACGACCACCAGGACATTCCTTTCGAGCGGCTGGTCGAGGACCTGAACCCGGAACGGTCGCTGGCACGGCATCCGCTCTTCCAGGTCATGCTCACCCTGTCCAGGGGAGAGGAGGCGACGTTCTCGTTGCCGGGCCTGACCTGTACCGAGGAGCGACTGGACTGGGAGGTCGCGAAGTTCGACCTGTCCGCCGACTTCCGGGAGCATCGCACGCCGGACGGGGAAGCCGCCGGCATCGACGGTTCCCTCGAGTACGCCACCGGCCTGTTCGACCGGGCCACCGTCGACCACATCGCCGATGCCCTGCCCAGGCTGATGCGGCAACTCGTGTCGGCCCCGCAACGGCCCATAGGCGACGCCGACCCTCTCTCCGCCGAGCACCGGCACCAAGCCCTCGTCGCGTGGAACGACACCGCCCGACCCGCGTCGCCGGCCACCGTGCCGGAGCTGTTCGAGGCGCAGGCCGCGCGAACGCCGCGAGCGACCGCGGTGGTGTGCGGGAGCACGAGGCTCACGTTCGCCGAACTCAACGCTCGTGCCAACCTGCTCGCACGTCGTCTGCGCGCTCAGGGAGCCGGGGCGGAGCGGGTGGTCGCACTGGCCCTGCCCCGGTCGGCCGAGTCCGTCATCGCCATGCTGGCGGTACTCAAGACGGGTGCGGCCTACCTGCACGTCGACCTCGAATACCCACCGGACCGCATCGAGCACATGCTGCGCGACGCCGCACCGGTCGCCGTCGTCACGGACACCGCGACCGCGGTGGCCCACGGGTTCGGTGAGTTGCCCGCGGTGTTCGCCGACCGGATCGGGACGCCGTCCGGCCCCGTGGCCGACCTGAAGTGCCGTGTACTGCCGGACAGTGCCGCATACGTCATCTACACCTCCGGATCCACCGGCCGTCCCAAGGGCGTGGTGACGCCGCATTCCGCCCTCGGCAACCTGTACGCCTTCCACCGCGCGGGCCTCATCGCACGCACCGAGGCCGCGGCGGGCCGGCGGCTGAGGTCCGCCGTCACCGCCTCGCTGTCGTTCGACACATCGTGGGAGGCGCTGTTCTGGATGCTGGCGGGACATGAACTCCATGTCATCGGCGACGACGTCCGGCGCGACGCCGTCGCGTTGACCGCCTACGTCAGGGCCGCCGAGGTTGACGTCCTCGACGTCACCCCCACCTACGCGGAGCACCTGCTCGACGAGGGCCTGCTGTCCGGGCCACGGGCGCCGCTGGTGCTGCTGCTCGGTGGGGAAGCCGCCGGCCAGTCGCTGTGGACGCGCATCCGGGAGGCATCCGGCACGCTCTGTTACAACCTCTACGGCCCCACGGAATGCACCCTGGACGCGCTGTGGTGGGACGCCGCGGACAGCCCGCACCCGCTGATCGGACGACCGATCGGGAACACCAGGGTCTTCGTGCTCGACGAGCGGCTGCAACCCGTCGCGCCGGGTGTGCCGGGCGAGTTGTACGTGACTGGCCCCGGCGTGGCCCGCGGCTATCTGAACCGCCCGGCCGCGACCGCCGAACGGTTCGTCGCCTGCCCCTACGTGACGGAAGGGGAGACGGGCAGCCGCATGTACCGCACCGGTGACCTGGTCCGGTGGGACCGCCAGGGCAGGCTGGACTATCTGGGCCGCGTCGACGACCAGGTCAAGGTGAGGGGCTTCCGGATCGAGCTCGGCGAGGTGGAGGCCGCGCTGACCCGCTGCCCCGGCGTGGCGCAGGCCGCCGCGGCCGTGCGCGAGGACGCAAGGGGCGACAAGCGGCTCGTGGGGTACGTACAGCCGGCCACGGACCACGCGCTCGACCCGCGCGAACTGCGCGACCGGCTGGCCTCGATCCTGCCCGACCACATGATCCCGTCGTTCTTCCAGCCGGTGGGACGGCTGCCGATGACGCCCAACGGGAAACTCGACCGGGACGCGCTGCCGCCCCCGGACTTCGCGCACCGTCCGGCGTCGCGTGGCCCGTGCGGACCCTACGAGGAGGTCCTCTGCGATCTGTTCGCGCAGGTCCTGGGGCTCAGCCGGGTCGGAGCCGAGGAGAGCTTCTTCGAGCTGGGCGGCCACTCCCTGCTGGCCGTCAGGCTGCTCTCCCGGGTACGAGCGGTGCTCGGAGGCCAACTCACCATCGTGGACCTGTTCCAGGCGCCCACCGTCGCAGACCTGGCGGACCGGCTGGCCGCGGGCGCGCAGCACGACCCGCTGGCGCCCCTGCTGCCCCTGCGGACAGGAGGCGATCGGCCCGCGCTGTTCTGCGTGCATCCGGCCGCGGGGATCAGCTGGGGTTACGCGGGCCTGCTCGGCCACATCGACGCCGGCTACCCCGTGTACGGTCTGCAAGCCAAAGGCCTCAACGACGCGAGGGCGGTCGGCGGATCCTGGCACCGGATGGTCAAGGACTACGTGGAGCGGATCCGGTCCGTCCAACCCGAAGGGCCCTACCGGCTGATCGGATGGTCCTTCGGTGCCGTGCTCGCCCACCTCCTGGCCACCGACCTCCAGGCCGGCGGAGCCCAGGTCGACCTGCTCGCACTGCTGGACGGCTACCCGCCCGACTCGGTACCCGGCTACCGGCCACTCGAAGACGGCAGTTCGGAGACATTCACCGAACTCCTCGACTCTCTGGGGTACGACCTCTCCGAGTGCGGCGAGGAACCGCTGAGCTTCGACGACTACGAGCGGACGGTCCGCCGACCGGGCAGCACGCTCGAATGGCTGACGCGTGAGGAAGCCGCCGCGCTGGCCCGCGTGTTCGTGGACAACGACCGGATCTACGAGGAACTCCAGCCCCGGACGTACCGGGGGGACATGGTGTTCATGTCCGCCACGGAGGGGAAGCCGGAGGACGCCCCCGCACCGGAATCCTGGCGTGACCACGTGACCGGAAGGCTCGAGGTGCATGAAATCGACTGCGCCCACGGTGAGATCACCCAGGCGGAGCCGATGTCGCGGATCGGCGCCGTCCTCGCCGGGAAACTCGCGCAACTGGACACTCCGCGGCCCACGGCGGGGGAACGATGAGCGTCAGGACCCGCCAAGGCTCGGTGACCGGGCGCGAGTTCCGGCTGTTCTGGTTCGGGGAGACCATGAGTCTGCTCGGCAACGGGATCGCCGTGGTGGCGCTGCCGTTGGTCGCCGTCCTCACCCTGCACGCGGGTACCTTCGTTGTCGGACTGCTGACGTCCGTCGCCTATCTGCCGTGGCTGATGCTCGGTCTGCCCGCGGGCGCCTGGGTGGACCGCCTTCCCCGCCGCCCGGTGATGCTGGTCTCCGATGCCGTTTCCTTCGTCGCTTTCATCAGTGTTCCGGTCGCGGCCTGGGCAGACGTACTCACCATTCCGCATCTGCTCGCGGCCGCCTTCATCTGCGGTTGCGCCAGCGTCTTTTTCACCACCGCGCAACGTGCGTATCTGCCGACACTGCTCTCCGACACGGAGCTACTGGCCGGCAACGCGCGGTTGCAGGGCAGTGAGTCGACAGCCGAGGTCATCGGCCCAGGTCTGGCCGGAATGCTGGTGCAGGCTTTCGGTGCCGTCGCCGGACTGGTGGCCAACGCGCTGAGTTTCCTGGTGTCCTGGCTCTGTCTGCGGGCGATCCGGATCACCGAACCGCCGCCCTCGCCGCCCCCGGAGGTCCGGCGGCGCCGACTGCGCACCGAAGTCCGCGACGGCCTGAGATTCCTGTTCCGGGATCCCATTCTGCGCACACTCGCGGTATTCAGCGCGGTGTCCAACATCGCGTTGACCGGCCTGAGCTCGATCGAAGTGGCGTTCCTGGTACGGACGGTCGGGGTCGGCGAGGCCGTGGTCGGCGCCGTGCTGACGTTGTGTGGTCTCGGCGGAGTCCTCGGAGTGCTGCTGTCCCACCGCGTGTCCCGGCGATACGGCAGCGCGCGGGCCGTGGTGATCTGCCTGGTAGGTGCCGCGCCCTTCACGTTGCTCTTTCCGCTGACCGGCCCGGGGGCCGGCCTCGCGTTCTTCGTCGTCGGCGGTGTCGGTGTCGGCGCGGGTGTGGTGGCGGCGAACATCATCACCGACACCTTCCGCCAGCGGTACTGCCCACCCGACCTGATCGGGCGCATCAGTGCCAGCGCGGCCGTGATCAGCTTCGGCGCCATCGCTTTCGGCGGGTTGCTCGGCGGCACACTCGGCGAGTTGTCCGGTGTCCGGGAAACGATGTGGATGATGACCGGCCTGCAGGTACTGGCAACGGCCATTCTGTTGTGCAGCCCAATACGAAGACTGCGTGATTTCCCCGAATCCGATCGTTCAATTCTTTCGGTCGAGGCAGGAAAGGTCATGCCCTAAAGCGTCCTGGCCGCTTCTGCCCGCCGTCAGACGCCTTTCCTGGCGCGACAGAGAAGTAAGATTTCGACAGCAAGGAAAAGCGAACAAATCTCATTGAAGCGAGGCCTTCATGCAAGGGACGAGCTCCTTGGAAAACCTTCCGGCCACAGTGATGCTACGGGACGACCTGGATGTCGATCGACTGAAATCGGATCTCATAGAGCTCAGCGGTTCCGAATTCTGGGCACTGCAACGGTCCTTCGAGGACGGCGTCGTCGGAGAGGAATCCGATGTGGACTGGAAGGTTCTTTCCCTCCGTGCGCCGGGCGGGGACCTCCAGCGCACCGATCCCGGTGGCCCGGGACGTGACGGGTTCGCCGACACGCCTTTGATGGCGAAGGCGCCCTACCTCAGTCGGATCCTGTCCGAACTGGGCACCGAACTGCGCAGCGTCCGCTTGATGGCCCTGGCCCCCGGTGTGTCTGTCGAAGAGCACTCGGACACCCCGCTCGGGCTCCCCTACGGCTACGTACGGCTGCACATCCCGCTGGTCACCAATCCCGGGGCGGTACTGGTGCTGGACGGTGTCGAGCAGCGGTGGCAGCCGGGAACGCTCTGGTACGCCGACTTCGAGCGACCGCATTCCCTGCGGAACGCCGGTGACCGCGCCCGGATCCACCTGGTCGCGGACTGCGCCACCAACGAGAATCTGCTGGCCCTGTTCCCGGACAGCTTCCGAGCGGAGCTGCCTACCAGCGACATCGCCTACTACCGCCCTGTGCTGCCGCTCACGTCGCGCGAACTCGCCGAGTTCAGCTGCACCTTCGCGGTGCCGTTCTCCTTCATGGAGTGGGGACTTCCCGTGGTCGACGACCAGGAGAGCGACCTCGCCGCCGAAGTGACCGCCGAGGACGGCCGCCTGGTCCTGCGCGCCGAAGGGCGCACGCCCGTGGAGCTGCTGCACCTGGGCGCCGGCGAGTTCCGGCTGCTCGGCTGGAGCGAGGAACGACTGCTCCGCCTCGACCTCTTCGACGACGATCCGCGAGTGGAGCTCTCCACCCGGCGCGGACGCCGGCGCCAGGTGGTCGTCCGCCCGGCGCACACGCTCGCCACGGTCTGACGGCCCGAACCGTCAGCCACCACAGTCCACCCATCACGACCACTGCTTGGGGACAGTCATGCAGACACTGATCGAAACGCCCGCCCTCGTCGAGAACGGATTCGCCCGCTGGGACCTCGCCGAGGAATTCGGGATAGCCGAATCCGACGAGTCCTTCCAGAGCCTTCGCGCCGAGTTCGTCGACCTGCCACCGGACCCCTATGCGACGGAGGAAGGGCGCAACCGCCGCTACGCCCGCGGTATTTTCCTCCCCTGGTCGCGAGAGTTCAGCTGGATTCCGGACACGCACCTCGGCGAACAGGGCTGGATGAACGGCTACTGGCAGGCCGACCACAACCCCGACTACGTCGGTGTGGTCCGCAAGCTGCCCGCCATGAGTGAGACAGCCCGGAACAACCCGATCATCCACGAGATCCTGTCCTTCGACTTCGCCCAGACGCGATGGTCGCGGAACGACGCGGCGTTCCCGCTGCACGTCGGGGTGCATCTGATCAAGCTGGCGGTGGACGACCCCGGACGCGAGGCCATCTCCTCGCCCAATGAGCTCCATCAGGACGGCGAGCCGTTCGTCTTCGCGCACCTGGTCTATCGCCGCAACGTCGTCGGCGGCTCGAACGTGATCGCGCCGCCGAAGTACCGGGGCAAGCTGCCCGAGGACGTGCCCGAGGGCGAGGCTCTGGCCGAGTTCGAACTGACCAAGCCTCTGGAGTCCTACGGCGTCACCGACGAGAAGGTCAGCCACTACGTGTCCCCCATCAGGCGCGGGGCCGGCCCGGAGACGGGCGAGCGTGCGGTGATCCTGGTCGACTTCACCCCGATGCGGCAGTACATCTGAGGCCGCCGACTGCCTGGAGTACGTCGAGTCGAACCGGACCGACCCGCGCCGCGGAGCGTGCGCGAGGCCATCGCGGCGCACTGAACGCCGACCGGCCGCATCGGACCGACGCCCTGTCAGGCCGCAGGGTCCCGCATCCGGGCCCCTGCGGTGCCCGGCCGGCCCGCCCGCCGGCTGCTCCCGGCAGGGCGAGCGTCCAGACCGGGCGAACACTGTGAGTTGGAAGATGAGGGTGGTGACGGGCGCTGTGACCGTTGCGAGTAGGTACAGGCCAAGGCCCCACACGTCGGGGGAGCCGGCCCAGCACGATGTCCTGTCCTTCGTGGGGACGCACGCCACGGTGCGGAAGTCGGGGATGGTCTTCCCACAGAACCTCTCCGAGCGGTCCTGGGAACAGATCGGGGCCAACCTGCGGGAGCTGGTGAACTCCTCGGCCTGGTGGCTCGCGGACTGGCTGATCTACGGGGAGGCCACCTACGGGTGGCGGCGCTACAAGGAGGCCGTGGAGCGGACCGGGCTCGACTACCAGACCCTGCGCAATTACGCCTGGGTGGCCCGCCGTTTCGAGCACGACCGGCGGCGCGACAGCCTCAGCTTCGCCCACCACGCCGAGGTGACCCGGCTCTCCCCGCCGGAGCAGGACTACTGGCTGCGCACGGCGGAACAGCAGAAGTGGTCGCGCAACGAACTGCGCCGCGCGGTGCGCGCCGGCCTGGCCGCGCAGAGCGACCGGGATGAGCTCCCCGACAGCACCGGCGACGGCGGGCAGGACGCCACCGCCGAGGCCGCGTCGCCGGCCGGAGAGCAGGGCGGGAGCAAGATCACCACACTGACCATCGAGCTGTCCGCCGGCCAGCTGGAGTACTGCACCAAGGCCGCCGCCGCGCACGGGCTGCCCGTCGACAAGTGGGTGGCCCGGATGCTGGCGAGCGCCGCACGCCAGAGCGCCTGAGAGCGCACCGCCCCGGTGCGCCCGGGGCGAACCCTCCGCCCAGGTGCCGCGCCGGCCCGCCCGACCGGACACCTTGTACATGGGAGTCAGTTGATGATCCTTCAGGGAAAACGGGTGGCTCTGCCGCCCTCGCCCGTCGTCCATCGCCGCTTCGAGGAGCACGTGCGGACCACCCCCGACGCCGTCGCCGTCGTGTGGTCCGGCCGGCAAGTGACGTACGCGGAACTCGACGCGCGGGCCAACCGGTTCGCGCACCTGCTCACCGCACGCGGCCACGGCCGCGGCGCGAAGTTCGGCGTCTGCCTCGACTACTCGATCGACATGATCGTCGCCATCCTCGGCATCCTGAAGGCCGGCGCGGCCTACGTGCCCTTCGACCCCGCCTACCCTGCGGCCCGCCTGCGGCTGTTGCTCGGGCAGGTGCCCGACCTCGCCCTGATCGTGGCCTCCCCGGCGACGGCCGCGATGGTCGAGTCCGCGGGCGTCGAGGTCATCGACCTCGAACAGCTCGCAGGCCACCTCGCGACCCTCCCGGCGACCGTCCCCGACGTCCACGTCACCGGCGACGACCTCTGCTACGCGGTGTTCACCTCCGGCTCGACCGGCACCCCCAAGCTGACCGCGGTCCGCCACGAGGGCTGGTTCAACCTGATGAACTGGCTCCAGCTCGAGTACGGCCTGCACCGCGGCTCCCACAACCTGGTCGTCTCCGCCTTCGGCTTCGACCTGTCCCAGCGCGCCCTGATGACACCACTGTTCTGCGGCGCCACTCAGCACCTGATGGCCAGCCGCAACTTCGACGCCATGCTGGCCTACCGCATGCTCACCCAGTACGACATCCGCGTCGTGCACTGCGCCTCCAGCACCCTGTACCTGCTGGTCGACTGGGAGAACGCGCGCGGCGGCGACGCCCTCGCCCGGCTCGACTACATACTGTTCGGTGGGGAGGCGCTGAAGAGCGAACGCCTCGCCCACTTCGCGCGCCGTCCGGGCACCACCTGCACCCTGCTGCACCAGTACGGCGTCGCCGAGTGCACGGACGTCGCCACCTCCTACGACCTGGCCCACTACCGGCCTGGCGAGCACGACATCGCCCCGGTCGGCCGGCCCGCCCACAACACCGCCATCCACCTCCTGGACGCAGAACTGCGCGAGGTCGAGGCGGGCCAGTACGGCGAGATCTGCATCTCCGGGGCCGGCGTCGGCGCGGGCTACCTGGGCGCCGGCGGCCCCGAGAACGCCAAGTTCACGACCATCGACATGGAGGGGACGCCACTGCGCCTGTACCGCACGGGGGACCGCGGGCGGATCGACGACAGCGGTGAACTCGTCGTCGCCGGGCGGATGGACGCCCAGGTCAAGGTGCGGGGCATGCGGATCGACCCCGCCGACGTCGAACGCGCTCTGGGCAGGCTGGCCGGCGTCCGCGAGGCGGCCGTGGTGGCCACCCGCAACGACAGCGGTGAAGCCGAACTGAACGCGTTCGTCGTCCCCTCGGGCAAGGACCTCGCCGAGGACGACCTGCGCACCCGTCTGCTGTGGACTCTGCCGCGGAACATGCTGCCGTCCCGGTTCACGAACATCCTGCGCATTCCGCTGAGCCCGCACGGAAAAGTGGACCGCGCCGTCCTGGCGGACATCTGCCGCACCCAGTGCGCCGACAGCAACTCCGCGCCATGACCCGGCCCTTGGCCGTGACGACAAACGAGAGGAACGCGATGACCGCCGACCGTGTCCGCGCCATCTGGTGCCGGGAACTCCAGCGTGACGACATCACGTCGGACGACGATTTCTTCGCCCTGGGCGGCGAGTCCCTGATCATGGTCAGGATTCAGGGCGCATTCATCGAGGAACTGGGCGCCGAGGTCCCCATGGACCAGATGTTCCTCAACCCGACCGTGGCGTCGATCGCCGCCTACATCGACTCCCACGCCGCCCTCGCCCCGTAACACGGCGTATTCCGTGCGGACACGCTCGAACGGACAGCGGCACGCGGTGTCGCGGATGCCGGCCAGGCCTGCGTAACGATGTACATCACCCCGGAGAATCAAGCAGAGAGGTCATCGCATTATGCTCACCGAAAGTCAGACAGCGGAATACCGGTCCGAAGGATTCCTGCTCCTCGAAGACGTCTTCGATGCCGGCGATATCGCCGCTCTGCGACGTGAGGTGACCGATCTCTACGGGACCGAGCACCCTGGGCGGATCTTCGAGGAGGACGGGACCACGGTGCGGGGCATCCACGGCTGCCACACCACGGGCGCGCTGTTCTCCAGGCTGGTGCGGCTGCCCGAGCTGCTTTCCGCGGCGGAGGAACTGCTGGACAGCAAGGTGCATGTGTTCCAGTGCAAGGTCAACGCCAAGCAGGCGCTTCGCGGAGAGGTGTGGCAATGGCACCAGGACTACAGCGTCTGGGGGCCCAAGGACGGTATGCCGGAGCCGCGGGCGGTCAACGTCGCGCTGCTGCTGGACGACGCGACCGAGCACAATGGCCCGCTGCTGGTCGTTCCTGGTTCGCATCGAAACGGCGCGATAGCCCCGTGGCGTCCCGGGCCCGAGGACACGTCGCAGTGGGAGGCCGACCTTTCGGCGAAGCTGAAGTTCGCGCTGGACGCCGAACAGATGGCCAAGGTGACCGCGGAGTCGGAGATCCGGTCCATTGTCGGACGTGCCGGCAGCCTGCTGTTCTTCCACCCCTGCATCGCGCACGGCTCCGGTGCGAACATGTCGCCGACCGACCGGACCATGGCGTTCGTCAGCTACAACAGTGTCGACAACGAATTGCGCGAAGTGCCCAGTCCGCGTCCGGAGTTCGTCGCGTCGCGTGACTACCGGCCGCTGGAACTCGTCGACGGCGGGCTGATCGCATGAGCAACCTCGATGTCTCACTGATCCGGACGCTGGTCGACTCCATCGCCCGACACCGGGACGCGGTCGCGGTCATCGACGACGGCGTCGCCCATACCTACGCCGAACTCGACGAAGTGTCGGCCGAAATCGCCGGCGGCCTCGCCGAACACGGCATCGGCCCCGGTGACGTCGTCGACGTGCATGCGACTCGTTCGTGGTCCCGTTGCGCGGCCGTGCTGGGTGTGTGGCGCGTCGGAGCCGGCGTGCTGTCCATCGATCCGGCCATGCCGCCCGCCTGGACCGGCAAACTGGTGGGTAGCGCCGGCTGCGCCATGATCCTGCGGGCCGATGAGTGCGCGCCGGTCGAGGCAGGTGTCGCGGAGCACACCTTCCGATCGATTCGGGGAACGCGACGGGACGAGGTCGCGACCGGACCGCTCTGTTATGTCATCCCCACCTCCGGGTCGACAGGCGACCCCAAGGCTGTCGCGGTGCCGCCGGTCGTTTTGGCGGATCTGGGTAACTGGCATGTCCGGCGGTGGAGCCATGACCGGCCGCCGAACACGCTGCACATGTCGTCCATCGGGTTCGACATGGTGTACGAGGACACGGTGGCGACCTGGCTGGCCGGTGCGACCCTGATCGTGGTGAACGATCAGGACAGGCTGGATCCCTTCACGTTGGTCGACATCATTCGCGAGCACGATGTCGCCCGGCTCTTCCAGCCGGTGGTCGGACTGCACGGACTGGCCACCGCCGCGTGTGTCGCGGGCGTGAGAACCCCGAGTCTGCGGGAGATCTCGGTGGCGGGTGAACAGTTGGTGATCAACGAAGAGGTGCGGAAGTTCTGTGCCGACGGTGACCTGACGCTGGTGAATCAGTACGGACCGAGCGAGACGCATGTGGTCACTCAGTACCGGCTGACGGGCGACGTCACCGGCTGGCCCGACCGGCCGCCCATCGGCACCGCTGTCGCCGATGCGGAACTGCTGTGTCACGTGGACGGCCGACTGCGCCCGTTCACGGTCGGCGAGACCCGGGAGCTGGTCATCGCCGGGAATTGCGTCGGGATCGGGTACGCCGGTGACGACGCGCTCACCGCGAAAAAATTCAGAAAGGTCGAGCACCGGGACGGTCGTGTGCGTCGCTGCTATTTCAGCGGAGACCTGGTCATGTTCGACGGGGTCGACTTCCACTTCGTCTCCAGGCTCGACGACCAGCTCAAGGTGAACGGCTACCGGGTCGAGCCGGGTGAGGTGGAGTCCGTGATCGCCCAGGTGGCGGGTGTCCGTCGAGCTGCGGTCGTCGGGGTCAGGGTTGCCGGGTCCACACAGCTGGCGGCGTACTACACCCGCGCGGCCGGCGCGGAGGTCGATCGGGGCGAGGTGATCGGTGCGTGTGCCTCCCGTCTGCCCCGGTTCATGGTTCCCAGGCACTTCCTTGAACTGGAGGAGCTTCCCTCCACACGGAACGGGAAGATCGACCGGGCGGAACTCCGGGAGATGTTCCAGGAGGCTTCGGTGAGCCGGGGCTGACATGTACCCGTCCGGGCTGTCGTGGCCGGCACCTGCCGGCGGCTGAAGGCGTCTCCGGGCACAGCGGACGCGTCGAGGGGCGCCTTCAGCCCGCGGCACACCGCCGGCACTCGTCGCGGCAGGACTTCGGACGGCCGTATCCGTCCGTATTGTCATTGGTTGCGGACCGATGGGTTTTTCGTTCACCCCCCGCTTTGGTGCCGGGCAACTTGGTGAACCGTTCCGGCGGTGGATTCCGGGACCGGCGCCCACCATCCTGGAAGAGCGGAAAGGGAACGGCAGGACAACGCCGGACGGAACCTTTCCAGCATCCATCACTCTGAATTCTGGGAGAAATCATGAAGTCTGCCCGCGTGTTCGTGGTCACCGTTCTCTGCGCGATGATGGTCGGCGCGGTCGCCGGTACCGCTGCCGCGGAGACCGGCAACGCCGGCCTCCGGGCGACGTCCTCCGTCACGCCCGACGGCGACACCGGTTGGGGTCGTGTCGCGGGATGACCTGCGGATACGCACGGGGAAGTCGGCCCGTGGCCCGTTCCGGAGCCTGCGGCCCAACAGGTCCCGGAACGCAGGAACCAGACAGGGAAAGGGTCCCGACTCCGTGAGCGATAAACCACGGAAGGCTGTCCGGGAAATCGGTGACCGGGAAAGAGAAACACCCGGACACATGGCGCGCGGGGACACCTTCGGGGAGACCGACCGGCGCATGAGCGTCACTCCGCATGCCATCGACACCTCCCCGCACCGATTACGCGCGAAAACCGGAGCCCGGAACCGAACGCGTCCGTTACTGCCGGCTCCGCCGGTCGAGAGGGCCACCGGCGACGCCGACGCCTCCCGGCCGGATCCAGGTCCCACCGGACCCAGGTCCCACCGAACTCAGGACCGAGCACCGAGTCACCGCCGCGGACACCGGGTGACACACGAACACGTGACTGCCGGGACCGACGTCGGAGCGGCAGTATCCCCACCGCGGCCACAGCACCGCCCGGAAAGCCCCTCTCCCTCCCTCAATGTGCCCGGGCGTCGTGGCGCCCTGCACACCTCATTCATCCCGCATCGCACGGACGTGCGGCGAGATCGGAGAACTGTGCCTGGACGCCGACCTCTGAGCCGGCCGATGAAGTCCTTCGTCGAAGAGCTGGTCCTGTGCGTGGCGGCCAACGGCGGCCGAGGGCCCGCCCTGCTGTGGCCCGAGGATCCGACGACCTTGCCGGCCCTGCTGGAGCTGCCCCGCCCGGCCCCTCCGGAACCGGGCACCAATTCCTTCGTGCCCGGCGGACCGGGCACGGAGGAACTGGCGGCCGAGCTGGGCCGCAGGCTGCACCTGCGGGTGAGCCCCCTCTTCCGCTTCCTGTCGGCGGACTCCCCCGTCGTGGAGAGCGCGCCGAACGGTGCCGAGTCCACGGTCACGGTCCTCGAAGGAGCCTGCCGCTGCGTCCTGTCGCGTATCGGTGAGGACCCGGCACCCGGCCCCTCGCACCCCCTCGGCATGCGGCTGCGTTCCGGCGTCACTCTCTTCATGCCCGAGGACCACACCTACCGGCTGTCCGAGATCCACGCCCCGACCACACTGCTCGAACTCCACCTGGAGGGCCCGGGCTGACGGCGTGCGCCCCCCGGGCGGCCGCCGGATCAGGTCAGGGCTGTCGTGGGTGCCGCGTCCGGCTCTCCGTCATCGTTCAACAGCCCCCTCGCGGACACCGCGACGCCGGCCTGGAAACGGCTCTCGGCACCGAGAGCCTGCATCATGTCGGCTATGTGTTTGCGGGTGGTACGCAAGGACATGCCGAGCCGCCGCGCGATCGTCTCGTCCTTCAGCCCTGTCGCCAGCAGTCGCAGGATGGTGCGGTCCAGATCCTTGGCGACCGCCTCCAAGCCGTCGGTGGCCGCGTCGGAGAACGGCTGGGCCTGCGACCACACCTGCTCGAACAACTCGTACAGGAAGTGCACGACCGACGGCTCCCGGATCACCACCGCGCCCAGCCGGTCGTTGCGGTTGGTCAGGAACGCGACTTCCCGGTCGAAGATGATCATCCGGCCGGCGAGCTGGTGCGCGGTCCGGTACTCACCGCCCAGCGCGCTCACCGTGGCCACGTACGCCTGGCTGGGGCTGTTGAACCGGGCGGTGTGGTGGTACAGGGTCCGCATCCGCACCCCCCGAGCGAGCGTCCGGCTGTCCCGGAGCAGTGCGTCCTGGAGCACCTCGGGCAGGCGGGTGCCGCCGGGCTGCATGGTGACTATGTCCTCGCGGCACTGCTCGGACGCCTGGTCCAGCGCGGCCCGCACATGGGTGAGTCCGGGAATGGTCTCCAGGTCCGTGGAGACACCGTGTCTCCCATCGTTGTAGTCGGCGGCCAGTTGGGCGAACTGGTCGCGGAAGAGACGTAATTGTGTCTGCTGTTCCGCGATGGCCCGCTCCACCGGTGCGGTGGCCACGGCTGCGACGAGGTGGGGGTCGACAGCACAGAGGCGGTCGTTGCCCTCCTCGCTTCTGTGCACCAGGCCGATCCGGACGAGGTGGTCCACCGCACCGCTCACCGCGGTCTCGTCGACCCCCGTCTCCTCGGCCATCAGGGCCGGGTCCAACCGACCGTTCAGAGCCAGCCAGCGGTAGACGGCCACTTCCTCGGCACTGAGTGTGTCTCCCACAGTGAAAACGTTGTCATCGGTCTGCTGATCCGCCATGAGTCCTCCGCTCCGTGGTACCCACATAAACACGTGCCGCACCCTCATCGCACTCAGCACTTCCTGGCTTGCCGCGTACGGGCCGCCCACCGGTTGCCCGGACGCGCTGCGGATCGCTTCGTACGGGACGGACGACCGCGGGAGCAGGTTCATTGCCGGGAATCTTGTGGCCGGCGGACGCCGGGGCGACCAGGATGCGCAGGACGGCGAGTCCTGCCCTGCCCGGTCGGTCCGAGGAAGGCAGCATGGGCTGACTGGTTCTGCTCATGGCGGTGATCGAGTCCCCGGTGGGCTGTCGGCTTCTCCGTCTCTAGAGAGTCGTGAGCCGGGGGATAGGTTGCTCCGGCACGCCGGTCGGGTCACTCCATACGTGGTGCCTCCTCGTGCGGGCGTACCGACGCGCACCTTCTGCCGGCACAACGGTAAACGCCCTCGGTGCACGCTCGCGTCGGTGAGAACTGCCTACTCCTCCGGTCGTCAGCCGGGGCACGTCGACGGCGTCGGGGGCCGGTCACCCGATGATGTCGGAGAACGCGTACGTGGACCCTCGCGGGCCCGGGCGGTGCAGGACCTGTCGTCGCGAGGTGAACAAAAGCCGATGAGCTTGCCCTGGCCACGTGAGATCCCGTGAGACATGAGAGGGTCGGGCGGGTGAGCGAGACACCACCGAAGACCCTGCAATACCGCCTTGACGGGCCCCAAGAAGCCCCTGTGCTGGTCGTGGGCCCCTCACTGGGCACCACCTGGCACATGTGGGACCGCCAGGTGCCCGAGCTGACCCGCCAGTGGCGGGTGTTCCGTTACGACCTGCCCGGTCACGGCGGTGCGCCGGCCCACCCCGCAACCAGCGTCCCCGAGCTGGCCCAGCGGCTGCTGGCCACCCTCGACGGGCTCGGCGTCCAGCGCTTCGGTTATGTGGGCTGCTCCATCGCCGGGGCCATCGGCGCCGAACTGGCGCTGCGCCGCCCCGACCGGGTCGCCTCGCTCGCCCTGGTCGCGGCCTCGCCGCGGTTCGGCACGGCCGACGAGTTCCGCCAGCGCGGGGTGATCGTCCGTGCCAACGGGCTCGACCCGATGGCCCGCACCGCGCCCGAGCGCTGGTTCACGCCGGGCTTCGCCGCGGCCCAGCCCGCCATCGTCGAATGGGCCGTCCAGATGGTCCGTACGACCGACCCCGGCTGCTACATCGCCGCCTGCGAGGCGCTCGCCGCCTTCGACATCCGCGCCGAACTGGGCCGTATCACCGTGCCCACGCTCGTGCTGGTCGGGGCCGAGGACCAGGTCACCGGGCCCGCCGAGGCGCGCACCCTCGTCGCGGGGATACCCGACGCCCGGCTCGCGCTGGTCCCCGGGGCCTCGCACCTGGCGCCCGTCGAGCAGCCCGCCGCCGTCACCGACCTGCTCGTGCACCACTTCGCCACCGCCTGGTACAACCCGTCCGACACCGCCACCGGCCTGACCGTGATGCCCGACCGGCCCGACCGGCCCTCGGTCTCCGCGACAGTCGGCCCGGTCGCCGAGATCGCCCCCGCCGAGCAGCCACAGGCCGTCCTCTCCGGGCGCGCCGACCCGTTCGAGGCGGGGATGCTGGTCCGCAGACAGGTCCTGGGCGACGCGCACGTGGACCGCGCCATGGCCGCCGCGGACGAGTTCGCCGGCGACTTCCAGGAGCTGATCACCCGCTACGCCTGGGGCGAGGTGTGGACCAGGGACGGCCTGGACCGCCGGACCCGCAGCGCGGTGACGCTGACCGCGCTCGTCGCGGGCGGCCACATGGAGGAGCTGGCCTTCCACACCCGGGCCGCGCTGCGCAACGGCCTGACCCCCGCCGAGATCAAGGAAGTGCTGATCCAGACGGCCGTGTACTGCGGGGTTCCGGCGGCGAACACCGCGTTCCGGGTGGCCAGAACCGTGATCCAGGAGGAGACCCGGCCGGAGGCGTAGCAGGATGGCCGGTGAGGACCCACGGCGGACAGCGGTCCGGAACAGGGAACAGGGAGGCGGTCAGCGGTGAGGCTCACCAAGAAGACGCACGCGTGTGTCCGGCTGGAGAAGGACGGGCGCACCCTCGTCATCGACCCCGGGACGTTCACGGAGGAGGACGCGACGCGGGGCGCGGACGTCCTCCTCGTCACACACGAGCACCTGGACCACTTCAACGAGGACCGGCTTCGGGCCGGTCTGGAGGCCAACCCGGGCGCCGAGCTGTGGACGCTGCGCAGCGTCGCCGAGCGGATGTCCGCCGCCTTCCCCGGCCGGGTCCACACGGTGGGGCACGGGGACGCCTTCGACGCGGCGGGCTTCGCCGTACGGGTCTACGGGGAACTGCATGCCGTGATCCACCCGGACATCCCCCGGATCACCAACGTCGGCTTTCTCGTGGACGGCGCGGTCTTCCACCCCGGCGACGCGCTCACCGTGCCCGACCACCCGGTGGAGACACTGCTCCTGCCCGTCCAGGCGCCGTGGAGCAAGATCTCCGAGGTGATCGAGTACGTACGCGAGGTCAAGCCCGTGCGCGCCTTCGACATTCACGACGCGCTGCTCACCGACCTCGCCCGGCCCATCTACGACACGCAGATCGGCTCGCTGGGCGGCGCCGACCACGGCAGGCTCGCCCCCGGCGCCTCGGCCGATCTGTAGCCGCCAAGGCCGCCGGCCCCGGTTGTCGGACCCCGCCGATAGGCTGTCGAGCATGCGCATCGCCACCTGGAACGTCAATTCGATCACCGCCCGGCTGCCCCGGCTGCTGGCCTGGCTGGAGAGCAGCGGCACGGACGTGCTCTGCGTCCAGGAGACCAAGTGCGGCGAGGAGCAGTTCCCCGCCGAGCCGCTGCGGGAGGCGGGGTACGAGTCGGCGGTGCACGCCACCGGCCGGTGGAACGGGGTGGCGCTGATCTCGCGGGCCGGCCTGGCGGACGTGGTCAAGGGGCTGCCCGGAGGCCCGGAGTACGAGGGCGTCACGGAGCCGCGCGCCATCTCCGCGACCTGCGGCCCGGTCCGGCTCTGGTCGGTCTATGTCCCCAACGGCCGCGAGGTCGGCCACGCCCACTACGCGTACAAGCTGCGCTGGCTGGAGGCGCTGCGCGACGCGGTGACCGAGGACGCGGCCGGCCCGCGCCCCTTCGCCGTCCTCGGTGACTTCAACGTCGCCCCGGCCGACGAGGACGTGTGGGACCTCTCCCGCTTCGAGGGCGCCACGCATGTCACGCCCGCCGAGCGCGCCGCGCTGGCCGCGCTGCGCGAGCGGGGGCTCGGCGACGTGGTGCCCCGCCCGCTCAAGTACGACCGCCCGTACACCTACTGGGACTACCGGGAGCTGGGCTTCCCGAAGAACCGGGGCATGCGCATCGACCTGGTGTACGGGAACGGACCGTTCGCGGGCGCCGTCAAGGACAGTTACGTGGACCGTGAGGAGCGCAAGGGCAAGGGTGCCTCGGACCACGCCCCGGTCGTGGTCGACCTCGACGTCTGAGCCGACGCCCCGGGCATGGGCGTCCGGGACGGCATGGGCGGCCGTTCCGGACGTACGCGCTCCGGACGTGGGCGTTCCGCGCGCCCTGTGGTGCCCCGACGGGGGGAGTGGCACGCTGAGCGGTATGAATTTCTCCTTTCTGGACAACTGGCGCAAGCGGCGTGACGGCGCGGACGGGGCGCCGCTCTCCTCCGCGGTCGGGGAGCCGGAAGGGGTGGCGGAACTCCTCTCCGAGTGCGAGCTGCTGCGCGCCAGAGCGGGGCGGCAGGGACTGGAACTGGACGACTCCCCGGCCTCGTTGGAGGCGCTCGACCAGCTGCCGCCGCGCTGGCGCGACGATCCGGAGGAACTGCCCTGGCTCGGCAACGACGCGGGTCTCTATCTGGGCACGGTGCTCGTCCGCACCGTCCCCGGCGCCGTCTGGCACATCGGGCCGGACGGTCACCCCGTCGTGCGGCTGGTGTCCGGCCGGGAGATCGAGGTGGTCGAGGCGGGCCAGGAATGGGCCGCCACCGGGGCGCCCGAGCTGTCCCAGGTCTACGCGGAGGCGGCCGAGGTCTGACCCCGGCCGTGCGTTCTGCAGTAAATACGGGTTATGTCCCCTCTCCGCGTGCCATGCGTGTCGTACGCGAAGTCCCTTGGCGGGCTGGATAGTTTGCGCTGACCTCGACACAGCCGAGAGTGAGTGGGTGGGGCAGCGTATGGCCGGCGATCCGTTGATCGAGCTGCGTGATGTCAACAAGTACTTCGGGCAGTTGCACGTCCTCCAGAACGTCGACCTCACGGTCCATCGCGGCGAGGTCGTCGTGGTCATCGGACCCTCGGGCTCCGGCAAATCCACGCTCTGCCGCACGATGAACCGCCTGGAGACCATCGACTCGGGCCGGATCACCATCGACGGCAGCCCCCTGCCCGCCGAGGGCCGCGGGCTGGCCCGGCTCCGTACCGAAGTGGGCATGGTCTTCCAGTCGTTCAACCTCTTCGCGCACAAGACCGTGCTCGCCAACGTCTCCCTCGCGCAGATCAAGGTCCGCAAGCGCAGGAAGGAGGACGCCGACCGGCGCTCCCGGGAACTCCTCGACCGCGTGGGCCTCGCCGACCAGGCCGGCAAGCTGCCCGCGCAGCTCTCCGGCGGCCAGCAGCAGCGCGTCGCCATCGCCCGCGCGCTCGCCATGGACCCCAAGGCGCTCCTCTTCGACGAGCCCACCTCGGCGCTCGACCCGGAGATGATCAACGAAGTCCTCGAAGTGATGCGCCAACTCGCGGGCGAGGGCATGACCATGGTCGTCGTCACCCACGAGATGGGCTTCGCCCGCTCCGCCGCCAACCGCGTCGTCTTCATGGCCGACGGCCGCATCGTCGAGGACCGCACCCCGGAGGACTTCTTCACCGCCCCCGCGAGCGAGCGGGCCAAGGACTTCCTCTCCAAGATCCTCAAGCACTGACGGGGGCGCGGTCCGTGAGACACCCGCTGCAACGTCCGCTGCTCCGCCTCGGCGCGGCGCTCGTACTGATCCTCCTCGTCCCCCTGGTGACGGCGTGCGGCAAGCCCGGCAGCCCGCCCGTCAAGGGCCCCCGGCCCGAGGCGCTGCCCCACTACCACGTCGACCGGAGCTTCCGCCTCCCCTCCTCGCCCACCTGGGAGAAGGCCAAGCGGCGCGGCTATCTGATCGTCGGCGCCAAGGAGGACCAGCCGTACATGGGTGAGAAGGACCCCGCCACCGGCGTCTACTCCGGCTTCGACATCGAGATCGCCAGGATGATGTCGGCGTCCCTCGGCTTCGACCCCGCCACCATCCGGTTCCGCACCATCGCCTCCGCCAACCGCGAGACCGCCCTCCAGAACGGACAGATCGACTACTACGTCGGCACCTACACCATCAACGAGAACCGCAAGAAGCTCGTCGGCTTCGCCGGCCCCTACTACCTGGCCGGCCAGTCCCTCCTCGTACGCACCGACGAGCACGGCATCGAGGGGCCCCGGGACCTCGACGGCAAGCGCGTCTGCTCCGCCTCCGGCTCCACCCCGTACCAGCGCATGCAGCAGGACTACCCGCGCGCCCAGCTCGTCGGGTACGACACCTACTCCGCCTGCGTCGACAACCTGCTGACCTACCAGGTCGCCGCCGTCACCACCGACGACACCATCCTCCAGGGCTACGCCGCCAAGGTGCCCCACGAACTGAAGGTCGTCGGCAAGCCCTTCTCCAAGGAGCCGTACGGCATCGGCGTCCCCCGCTCCGACAACGCGCTGCGCTTCGCGCTCGACGACGCCCTCGTCGTCCACGAGCGCAACGGCGACTGGCAGAAGGCGTACGACGCGACCCTCGGCCTCTCCGGCCGCAAGGCGACCCCGCCGCCGCCCATCGACCGCTATCCGGCGAGCTGAGGCCGCGCCATGGACGTACTCACCGACAACTTCGCCCTCTACGGCGAGGGCTTCCTCGGCACGCTCGAACTGACCGTCTACGCCTCGCTGCTGGCGCTCGCCCTCGGCTTCGTCATGGCCTCGTTCCGGGTGTCGCCCGTACGCTCGCTGCGCGCCTTCGGCACCGTATGGGTCACCGTGCTGCGCAACACCCCCCTGACGCTGCTCTTCTTCGCCGTCGTCCTCGGGCTGCCACGCTTCGGACTCGTCCTGCCCTTCCAGCTCTTCGCGGTCCTCGCCCTCGGCTGCTACACCTCCGCGTTCATCTGCGAGGTGCTGCGCTCCGGCATCAACACCGTCCACAAGGGGCAGGGCGAGGCGGCCCGCAGCCTGGGCATGAGCTTCGGCCAGACGCTCGGCGACATCGTCCTGCCGCAGGCCTTCCGCACGGTCATCCCGCCCGTCGGCTCCACGCTGATCGCGCTGGCCAAGAACTCCGCGATCGCGGGCGCGTTCAGCGTCACCGAACTGCTCGGCACCTACAAGGTCCTCAGCGAGAGGGGCTACAACATCGTCTGGTCGTTCGTCTGGATCGCCGTGGGCTACCTCATCATCACCCTGGCCATCAGCGCGCTGTTCCATCTGATGGAGCGGCGCTGGGGGGTCGCCCGATGAGCGAGTCGACCGCCCTCTACGACATCCCCGGGCCCCGCACCCGGCGCCGTCACCGCGTCTACGGGCTGGTGTCGACCGTCGTGATCGCCGCGCTGCTCGGCTGGCTGATCCACCTGCTCTTCGAAACCGGCCAGTTCACCGCCGTCAAGTGGAACCCCTTCACCTACCAGGGGATCCAGGACCTGCTGCTGCGCGGACTCGGCAACACCCTCAAGGCGTTCGGGTACGCGGCGGTGCTCTCGCTCGTGCTCGGCGCGGTCCTCGCCTGCGGGCGGCTCTCCGAACACCGGCCGGTCCGGCTGCTCGCCACGCTGCTCGTCGAGTTCTTCCGGGCCATGCCCGTACTGGTGATGATCTTCTTCATCTTCGTGGCGCTGAAGGTGCAGGCCCTGCCCGCGCTGGTGGCGGGTCTGACGCTCTACAACGGCTCCGTGCTCGCCGAGGTCTTCCGTACCGGAGTCCACGCGGTGGAGCGCGGTCAGCGGGAGGCGGCGTACGCGCTCGGCATGCGCAAGACGCAGGTCATGACGTACGTGCTGGTGCCGCAGGCGGTCCGCGCCATGCTGCCCACGATCATCAGCCAGTTGGTGGTCGCTCTCAAGGACACATCGCTCGGTTATCTGATCACCTACGAGGAGTTCCTCCATGCCGGCAAGCTCATCGCCTCGAATCTCGACTACGATTTGCCGTTCATCCCTGTGGTGATGGTGATTTCACCGATCTACATCGGGATGTGCATGCTGCTCTCCTGGTTCGCCCACTGGCTGGCCGGGCGGCAGCGGCACAACCCGAGAACCGAGGCCGTGGAAGCCGCCCCGGCCGGGACAGGGACGCTGCTGCCGGGAGGGCAGTAGCGCACAGGGCAGTGACCCGCCCGGCAGACAGCCGGTGATCACTTCTCGTACGGCGGCGGTACCCGGCCCGGAGGCCGGGCCCGGCGCCCGGGAGGAAGGTCAGCTGTCCGCCGGTCGGGTTGTGCCCCGGCCCGTCACCGCGCCCCGGCCGCCGCTACTCGGCGGGCTCGGGCTCGGGCGTCGGCTCCGGCAGCGGGGTCCGGGCCGCGCGGGTCACATCGGCGATCAGCTCCACCACATCGGGGCCGTACGCCTGCGAGTTCACCACTTTCAGCAGCAGACAGAACGAACCGTCTCCGTACTTGCGGGTCAGCCGCTCGTGATGGCGGGCGAGATAGCGCGTGGCCGCCTGGTTGGTGATCGACCGCTGGCCGCAGCAGAGGAAGACGGGCCGCGCGCCCTCCCCGACGGTGAGCCGCGCCAGCAGCACGTACTCGCTGACGCCGGGCTCCGCGAGATAGCGGTCGGTCCCGATCCGGAAGGCGCCCCGCTCGGACACCGGCTCGGAGTCCGTGTTCACCCGGATGCCCGGCAGCAGGGATGACAGATGTGCCGCCATCCGCCGATTGGAGGAGGGGCCTCCCAGGCAGAACTCCGTACGTTCGCCGAACCCCTGGCGCGCGGTGTCGTGCTGGACGATGTCGGCGTGCGCGCCGCAGTCCTTGATCAGCGCGGAGAGTTCCAGCAGGGCGGAGACGTCGTTGCGGTGGACGGTGCCGTCGCTGCCCGCCTTCCGGTTGACGACCAGCAGACACTCGGAGTTGGCGGGCAGCCCGAAGAACGCCTGCTTCCTGCGCAGCTTCCGCCTCCAGAGGTAGCTGCGGGCGATCCAGCCCAGCGCGGCACTGATCCCCGTGGCGACCACGCCGAGCACGATGTTGCGTATGTCGTCATTCATGGGCGCGCATCGTAGCCGTAGAGCGCGTCCGTGTCCGAGGCGGTCCTGACGTTGCCGGTGCCCCGCGGTTACGCTGCGCGCGAGAGTCACCGACCGGCCCCCCCTGACGGAGGAACCTGATGCGTCGAACCACCGCGCGGAATCTCTCGCTCGCGGCCGTCACCGCCGCGCTCCTCTCGATCGCCGCCGGGGAGCCGCCCGGGGCGGCACCGGCCCCGCCCGCGCCGGTACCGCCCGTGAAGGTGCCGGTCGCGACGGGGTCCGGGGGAGCCGTCGCCAGCGTCGACGCCGACGCCTCCGCGGCCGGCATCGAGGTGCTCAGGAAGGGCGGCAACGCCGTGGACGCGGCCGTCGCCACCGCGGCGGCGCTCGGGGTCACCGAGCCGTACTCCGCGGGCATCGGCGGGGGCGGCTACCTCGTCTACTACGACGCCGGGTCCCGTACGGTGCGGACCATCGACGGCCGCGAGACCGCGCCGGCCTCCGCGGACCGCTCCCTCTTCCTGGAGAACGGAGTGCCGATCCCGTTCGCGGAGGCCATGACCAGCGGTCGGGGCGTCGGCACCCCGGGCACCCCGGCCACCTGGGAGACCGCCCTCGACGCCTGGGGCAGCCGCTCCCTCGGCCAGGTGCTGAAGCCCGCGGAGCGGCTCGCGAAGGACGGCTTCACCGTCGACGCGACCTTCCGCTCCCAGACCCAGTCGAACCAGGCGCGGTTCGCGGACTTCCCCGACACCGCGAAGCTCTTCCTGCCCGGCGGCGAACTCCCCGTCGTGGGCTCGGTCTTCAAGAACCCCGATCTGGCGCGCACCTACCGGGAACTGGGGCGTGAGGGCACCGGCTTCCTCTACCGGGGCGCGCTCGGCCGTGACATCGTCCGCACGGTGCGCACCCCGCCGGTCGACCCGGCGGCGGACCGTACGGTGCGCGCGGGCGACCTGAGCACGCGGGACCTCGCCGCGTACCGCACGAAGCGCCAGGCACCCACCAAGGTCGGCTACCGGGGGCTCGACGTGTACGGCATGGCGCCCTCGTCCTCCGGCGGCACGAGCGTCGGCGAGGCGCTCAACATCCTTTCCCGCACGGACCTTTCGAAGGCGTCACAGGCGGCGTACCTGCACCGCTACATCGAGGCGAGCCGGATCGCCTTCGCGGACCGGGGCCGCTGGGTCGGGGACCCGGCCTTCGAGGACGTACCGACGAAGGGGCTGCTCTCCCGGCGCTTCGCGGACTCCCGCGCCTGCCTGATCAAGGACGACGCGGTCCTCAAGAGCCCGCTGGCGCCCGGCGATCCGAGCGATCCGACACCGTGCGCGCCGGGCGGCACCGCCGCGCCGACCACCTTCGAGGGCGAGAACACCACCCACCTCACGGTCGCCGACAAGTGGGGCAACGTCGTCGCGTACACCCTGACCATCGAGTCCACGGGCGGCAGCGGGATCACCGTGCCCGGGCGGGGCTTCCTGCTCAACAACGAGCTGACGGACTTCTCGTTCGCCCCGGCCAACCCGGCGGTCCACGACCCGAACCTGCCGGGTCCCGGCAAGCGGCCGAGGTCGTCGATCTCCCCGACGATCGTCCTGGACCGGGGCGGCAAGCCGGTCCTCGCGGTCGGTTCGCCGGGCGGCGCGACCATCATCACCACCGTGCTCCAGACGCTGACCGGGACGCTCGACCGTGGCCTGCCGCTGGTCGAGGCGATCGCCGCGCCCCGCGCGAGCCAGCGCAACACGGCCTCGACCGAGCTGGAGCCGGGGCTGTGGAACAGCCCGGTGCGGCAGCAACTGGAGGCGCTGGGACACACGTTCACCCAGAACCCGGAGATCGGCGCGGCCACCGGGGTGCAGCGGCTGCCGGACGGCCGCTGGCTGGCGGCGGCCGAGACGGTACGCAGGGGCGGCGGCTCGGCGATGGTCGTCCACCCGGCGGGCGGCAAGCCCTGACCCTGAAACACCTGACCCTGAAAGCCCTGGCCTGACCCGCCACCCCGATCCGCCGCGCCCGCACGGGCGCGGCCTCGTTCCCGCGCCCGCCGTCGGCGACGGAGATCGCGACCACGTTGAGGGCGGAGATGCCGATCGCGCCGCCGATCTCGCGGGTCGCGTTG
>NZ_JBFBJB010000039.1:0-89684 GCF_040685895.1 Streptomyces sp. NPDC088124
AATGTGCCGAGACGGAGCGAGCGGAGCGAGTGCAGTGCACCAGACGCCGCAAGCCCCGCCCTGCGGGCGGACGGCGCTACTTTCGAAACACGCCCCAGGGCCTCTCGTTCGGATCATGCCGGGCTCGCGTGCCCCGGCACGAGGGAGGCGACGCGCGGGCGTCGGCTCGTGCAGGTCCACCGTCGGCGCCACCGTTCCCGGTCTCCCCCTCAGCCGGCACGCGAGAGGAGGAAGTCCGCGCTGGAGGACAAGGTCGCCAGCGCCGGGTAGTCGTCCTCATCGATCCGGCAGCCGGTACGTTCACCGAGGGTCTCGACGAAGGAGAGGAAGTCCAGGGAGTCCAGTTCGAACGTCTCGCGAAGATCGGCGTCCGGTGACACGCCGTCGAAGTCGGCGTCCGGCACGACGGTCCGAATCGATCGGCTGACGTGGTCCAGTGCTTCGCTGCGGTTCACAGCTCCTCCGGTTTCTGCAGCAGTCGGTCCAGCGTGGCGAGGAAACGCGCTCCCACCGCGCCGTCGCTGGCCCGGTGGTCGGCGGAGAGGGTCGCCGTCACCGAGGGCCGCACCCCGAGCAGCCCGCGCACGGCAGTAGGGCGCTCGACCACTCGGCCGAGGCCGACCAGCGCGACCTGAGGCGGGTAGATCACGCCGAACACCGACTCGACGCCCTGGTCCCCCAGGTTGGTGACCGTGATGGTGGGGTCAGCGGTCTCGGAGGCCCGCAGCCGTCCGGTACGCGCCCTGGCGACCACGTCACGCAAGCCCGCCATCAGTTCGGGCACGGTGAGGGCGTCGGCGTCACGCAGCGCCGGAGCCACCAGTCCACCACCGCGCAGGGATACCGCGACGCCCACATGGACGCCCACGCCGGGGACGAACCGGTCCCCGGTCCAGAAGCCGTTGAGTTCGGGAACCTGCCGGGCGGCGAGGGCGACGGCTTTGAGCAGCGGTGCTACGGGTGCCAGTCGCTCGCTCACCGGGAGGCGGCGGTTGTGCTCCCGGAGCCATTCGACGGTTCCGGCCAGATCGACCGTGGTCGAGAGGTAGTAGTGCGGGATCTCCCGTTTGGCACGGCTCATCAGGTCGGCGACGGTACGTCGTATCGCCAGGGCCCTGTCGTCGTCCCGCAACGACGGGACGGGCGCGACGGCGGGGGGCTCCGGAGGTCCGGGACGGCTCTCCCCCCGCGTCACCGACCGTACATCGGCGACGCGTACCACACCGTGCTCACCGGTTCCCCGCACCTGGGTGAGGTCCACGCCCAGTTCCTCGGCCAACCGCCGGGCGTACGGGGTGGCCTGGACGCGCGTGACTCCGGTGGCGGCCCGTTCGACGTCGGCGCGGGTGATCCGGCCACCAGGTCCGGACCCGTGCACGGCGCCCACGTCCACGCCCTTGTCCTCCGCGAGGTGCCGCACGAGCGGAGAGGCCAGGCCGGCGGCGGCGCGTCCCCGCCGCCGGGGGCGGCTGGTTCCGGCGTGGGGTGACGGCGGCAGAGGGGCGGGTTCCGGTGCCGGGGAGGGCGTATGTCCCACTGCGGGTGCCCGCGCCGGGACCGGTTGGGCGTCGGCCGGCCCGATGCCGCCGGGTGTGGTGATCACGGCGAGGGGGGTCCCGACGGGCACCGTGGCGCCGGGGTCGACGAGCAGGCTGTCCACCGTGCCCGTGGTGAAGCATTCGATCTCGATGCTCGACTTCGACGTGTCCACCACGGCGACCACGTCGCCGGAACGCACGTGGTCGCCCGGCCGGACGAGCCATTCGAGGAGGGTGCCCTCGTCCATGTCGGCCCCCAGCGAAGGCATGGTGAACTCCGGCATGTCAGCCCACCGTCCGGCGCACGGCCGCGACGATGTCGTCGACCTGGGGCAGGGCCGCCGCCTCCATGTGCCGGGCGTAGGGCACGGGAGCCTCCGCCGCGCAGACCCGCTCCACCGGGGCGTCGAGTTCGTAGAAACTCTGTTCCATGATGCGAGCGGACACCTCGGCGGCCAGGCTGCCGGTGCGCCACGCGTCGTCCACCACGACGACCCGGTGGGTGCGGGCCACGGAGGCACGGATGGTGGCGTCGTCGAGAGGTCTCAAGGTGCGCAGGTCGACGACCTCGGCGTCGATACCGTCCGACACCAGCACGCGAGCGGCGTCCAGAGTCTTCGGCAGGCATCCGCCGTACGTGATCAGTGAGACATCCGTGCCCGGCCTGCGGACCGCCGCGTGGTCCAGGCCGTCGGGAACCGTGTCGGGGCCCAGTTCCCCGGAGGCGTTGTAGAGACTGCCGTGCTCGAAGATCAGGACCGGATCGGGGTCGGCGAGGGCGGGGGCCAGCATGTGGCGGGCGTCCTCCAGCGTGGCAGGGGTGAGAATCCGGAGACCGGGAATGTGCGCGTACCAGCCCTCCAGACTGTGCGAGTGCTGGGCGGCGAGCTGCCGTCCCGCTCCGGTGGCCATCCGGATCACCAGCGGAACCGGCAGTTGCCCTCCCGACATGTGGAGCAGGGTGGCCGCGTTGTTGAGGATCTGGTCCAGTGCGAGGAGACTGAAGTTCACCGTCATGATCTCCACGATCGGCCGCATACCGGCCAGGGCCGCGCCGATACCCGCGCCCACGAAGGCGGATTCCGACAGCGGGGTGTCCCGGATCCGGTCGGGGCCGAATTCCTCCAGCAGTCCGAGGCTGACCCCGAACCCCCCGCCGTAGCGACCGACGTCCTCCCCCATGAGGAAGACGCGTTCGTCCTCCCTGAGCGCCTCGCGCAGAGCTTCGCGCACCGCCTCGCGGTAGGTCGTCCTCGGCACCGTCCCGGAGGTTCCGCTCATGACCGCGTCCGCGGGGGGCTGGTGACGAACCGCAGGAGATCCTCAGGTCGTTCGGCCGGTGCCTGCTCGGCCGCCTCCACCGCGCGTTCCACCTCTGCGGCGATCGTGTCCTCCAGTTCCGCGAGGGCGGAGTCGTCCAGTTCGGCAGCCTTGCGCATGCGTTCCTGCAGCGCGGGAACGGGGTCACGGGCCTTCCACTCCGCGATCTCCTCCTTGTCGCGATAGCGGTCGGGGTCGTACATCGAGTGGGCTCGGAAACGGTACGTACGGGCTTCCAGGAAGTGCGGCCCGTTGCCGGCCCGGATCCCCGTGACGGCACGGCGGGCGGCGTCCTCGACCGCGCGTACGTCCATGCCGTCCACCGCCCAGGCGGGCATCCCGTAGGAGGCGGCGCGCATGGCCAGGTCGGTCTGGGCGTGCTCCCGGGCGAGAGCGGTGCCCATGGCGTAGAGGTTGTTCTCACAGACCAGCAGCAGCGGCAGGTGCCACAGCGCCGCGAGGTTCGCCGTTTCATGGAACTCGCCTTCGGCGAAGGCCCCGTCGCCGAAAAAGCAGCAGGTGACGTGGGGGAGTTCGCGCATGCGGTCGGCGAGCGCGAGTCCGGCCGCCAGGGGGAGCCCGCCACCGACGATGGCGCTGCCACCGTAGAAGCGGCGACTCGCGTCGAACAGGTGCATGGACCCGCCGCGTCCGCGGCTGCAGCCGGTGGCCTTGCCGTACATCTCCGCCATGATCGCTTCGGCCGGGACGCCCCTGGCCAGGGCGTGTCCGTGCTCACGGTAGGTGGAGACCACCGCGTCCTCGGGGTCCAGCGCCGCGGTCACGCCGACGGCGACAGCCTCCTCCCCGATGTAGAGGTGGACGAAGCCGCGGATCTTCGCGGCGCTGTACAACTCGACGCACCGCTCCTCGAAGCGCCGGATGCGCATCATCGCCGCGAGCAGGTCCCGTCTGTGCCGGGCGTCCGAACGAGCCGCGTTGTCGCGGGTACCCGGCCGGTCGGTGGGAGCTTTCGCGGCGGGGCTCGCCGACTCGGGGGTCGCCTTCCGTCTCTCCTTCCCCCCGGCCTTCTTCGCCTGCGGGGCAGCCCGGCCCTTCCGCCCGGACGCGGCACGAGCCGGACTCATACGGATCCCTCCAGGGTCGACACGTCACCGGTGGACAGGCCGAGTTCCCGCGCGCGCAGCAGCCGACGCATGACCTTGCCGCTGCGGGTCTTGGGCAGGTTTTGGTCGAAGGCGAGCTCCCGGGGGGCCACCGCGGGCCCCAGACGCCGTCGGGCGAAGGCGAGGAGTTCCCGCTCCAGACCGGGACTCGGCTCGATCCCCGGACGCAGCGAGACGAACGCCTTGACGAGGTTGCCCGCCACCGGGTCCGGGCGGCCGATCACTCCGGCCTCCGCGACCGCGGCGTGTTCCATCAGCACGCTCTCCACCTCGAACGGACCGATCAGATGCCCCGCCGACTTGATGACGTCGTCGGCCCGGCCGACGAACCAGTACCAGCCGTCCGTGTCCCGCCTGACCAGGTCGCCTGTCAGGTACCAGCCGCCGGCGAACGCGGCCTCGTAGCGCTCCCTGTCGTGGAGGTAGGCGCGGAACATGGACGGCCAGCCGGGCCGCAGCGCCAGCTCGCCCTCGACGTCCGGGCTCCGCACCTCCGTGACCCGGCCGTCCGTGATACGCGCTCCGCCGTCCTCGCCGCGCTCCAGTACGGTGGCCTCCACGCCCGGCAGCGGGCGTCCCATGGAGCCGGGACGGATGTCGCAGCCGGCGAAGTTCGCGATCATGATGCAGCCCGTCTCGGTCTGCCACCAGTTGTCGTGCACGGGCAGGCCCAGTACGTCCCGTCCCCACAGCACCGTCTCCGGGTCGAGTGGTTCACCGACGGACGCGACGAAACGCAGGGCCGACAGGTCGTACGCGCGGGGCAGGTCGTACGGCCCCTGGCGGGGCGTGGCGCGCATGAGCATCCGCAGCGCGGTGGGCGCGGTGTACCAGACGCTGACGCGCTGTTCACCCAGGATCCGGTACCAGCGGCGGGCGTCGTAGTCGCCCTCGTCGACGACGACGGTCACGCCGTGGGCGAGCGGGGCGATGACGCCGTACGACATGCCGGTGACCCAGCCGGGGTCGGCGGTGCACCAGTACACGTCCTCCGGGTGCAGGTCGAGCGCGTGGGCTGCCGTGGAATGGTGGGCCACCACCGCCTCGTGGACGTGGACCGCGCCCTTGGGCGTACCGGTGGTGCCGCTCGTGAAATGGAGCAGGGCCATGTCTTCCGGCGAGGTCGGCGGGATGGTGAAGCGGTCGGACGCGCCGGACATCAGTTCGTCGAAGGAGGCCGTTCCGGGCAGCTCCCCGGCGCCCGGCCCGACGATGAGCACCTGCTCCAGCCCGGGCAGCGACGCCCGCCGCCCCGCCACCTTCCGCCGGTACAGGGCCGCGGTCGTGACCAGCACGCGGGCGTCACCGAGACGCATCCGTTGCTCCACGGGGTCAGGGCCGAAGGCGGAGAAGAGCGGGCACAGCACGCTGGTGTTCTTCAGCGTGCCGAGCACCGTGGTGTAGAGCTCGGGGCAGCGGCCGAGCAGGGTGAACACCCGGTCCCCGGGGCCGAGACCGAGGGAGCGCAGGACGTTGGCGAAGCGGGCCGTACGGCGGGCCAGTTCGGCGAACGTCACGGTCGAGACCGTGTGGTCGCGGGCCACGCACCGCAGTGCTGCCTTGTTCCCACGCTCCGGCCCCGCGTGGCGGTCGACCGCCTCGAAGGCCATGTTCAGCCCGCCCCCGGGCAGCCCCGTCAGTGCGGCGCGCGCCTGTGACCACGAGAACGTGGCACGGGCACGGTCGTAGTCGGCGAGATGCGGAGCAACGCGCGGTGCGGCGTCCTTGCGGACCGTCTCCCGTCTCATGAGCGCTCCTCCTGATGCCTGCCTCTGCCCCCAGAGTGGCCGAGACCGGCACAGGCCGCATGGCGACGGACCCGCTCAGGGCTACGGCCGGTCACTTCGCGTAGCTCTCCCGCGGACGGTGCCCGGACCGAGGATCCCGATCGGGTTGCACCACGTCGGATTGCGGCGATCGTGGAGGTGTACGGCCCGGAGGCCGGACAACGCCGAGTGCGGCCTGTCACCGGCACCACCTTCGAGCCGAAGAGGCCATGGACCTGAGCGGAGGGAATGACGGGACCGGACGGTCCGCCCGCCCCTCCTTCCGGCACCGTGGAAAGGAAGGCCGTTGTGGTTGCGAGAGCCGGTATTTTCGGCGCGATGACCGGGGAACATCGCGAACAGCTCATGTCGCTCGCTCGTGAGGTGTCGTTCGCGACGGGTGAGCGCGTCTTCGACGAGGGCGGCAGGGCCGACCACTTCTGGATCATCCACACCGGCACGGTGACGCTCGATCTCCGTGTACCCGGCCGGCGGGCGGCAGTGATCGAGACTCTGGGGCCCGCGAGACTGCTGGGCTGGTCCTGGCTGGTCCCGCCGCATCGCTGGCATCTGGGGGCCGAGGCCAGCAGCCCGGTCCGCGCCTACGAGTTCGACGCGGCGACGGTCCGTGAGCTGTGCGCGAGAGACCCCGCGCTGGATCACGAGCTGTGCACCTATGTCGCCGGCGTCATCGCGCGCCGGCTCAGGGCCGCCCGGGTGCGGCTGCTGGACCTGTACGCGCCCTACGGCGCGGGGGAAGTGCCCTGACGGGGAAGCCTGGCTCCGGCCGGCCGCAATCCGGAATCCGGGGAGGGCGGACGAGCGGCGTCGGCGGTCATCCGCCGCGCGGAGGTCCGGATCCCGCAGCCGCCGCGAACACGTGGGCCTCGATACGGCGCCGGACACGTTCGGTGAGCGCGACCAGTCGCGCCGAGCTCTCCGCCCGCGGCGCGACGGGACTCCGGACGAGCCGTGCCTCCGGAGGGAGGCCGGCCAGGTCGTCGGCGAACCTCGCCCGGCTCTCCGCCGGCACCGGGCGCTCGGCCACGCGCTCTCCCCGCCGCATCACGGTGTCCAGCAGCTGATCGGCCCCGTCGGCCCCCGGCTCGTCGTGGAGCCCGATCACATCGGCGAATCCCGAGCCACGGAACACCTGCTTCCGCCCGGGGGCGGTCACCTTGGCCGGGGAGAACTTCATCACCGGCCTTCCGTCGTACTCGACCATCTTGTACGCGGAGTCCAGGTACGGAGCGTCGGCGGAGACCCCGACCCGGGTACCGACGGCGTACACGTCGATCGGCGCACCCGAACGGACCAGTTCGTCCACGGCGTACTCGTCGAGGCCGCCGCTGGCGGTGATCCGTACATCCGGCAGGCCGGCCGCGTCCAGGACGGCCCGCGCCCGCCACGCGAGTGCGGCGAGATCACCGCTGTCCAGTCGCACGGCCGAGCCGGCCGGCCGGCCCAGGTCGCGCAGGACACGCGCGGCGACCCGCACCCCCGCCTCGGTGTCGTAGGTGTCCACCAGGAAGGTCACCGGGCCGGGATGAGACCGGGCGAAGGCTCGGAACGCCTCCTCCTCCGTCCCGAACGCCTCGATGTACGAGTGCGCCATCGTGCCGACGGCGGGCATCCCCTCGGCAACGGCCGCGGCGACGTTGCTCGTGCCGTCGAAGCCGACCATGGCGCCCAGTCGGGCGGCCTGGAACCCGGCCTCGGGACCGTGGGTGCGCCGCAGGGAGAAGTCCACCACCGGGTGCCCGGCGGCCGCCAGGAAGCACCGCGCCGCCTTCGACGCGATCGTCGTCTGGTGGCTGACCTGGTTGAGCACGTACGTCTCGACCAACTGCGCCTGCGGGAGCGGAGCGGTCACCTCCAGCAGGGGCTCTCCCGCGAGAACGATCCTCCCCTCCGGCACCGCCCGCACCTGACCGGTGAACCGTGTGCCGAGCAGCGGGGCCAGATCACGGGGAGGCCGGCGCAGCGCCGAGGCGAAGGCATCGACGTCGTCGGGGCCGACCCGAAACCCGGCGAGGAAGTCGAGCGTCGACTCCAGACCGGCGGCCACCAGAAAGCCGCGGTCGGACGGCATGTCGCGTACGAACAAGCTGAACGTCGCCGGGCCGGTCATACCCTCCCGCAGATACGACATCGCCATCGTGACCTCGTACAGGTCAACGGTCGTCGCCGAGGACATCCGCAGCCGCCTCCTCCTGGACAGCGGGGAAGGAGCGGGACGCCCTGTGACCGTCCGGCACGCACGACCCTCGTCGGCTCACCTCCGGTGTCCGGCCCCGGATGGCCGGGCCCGCCAGGTGCCCGCCGGTACGCGCCACCTCCGCGTCCCCCGCGCTCCACGTCACTCTCACCACATTCCGGCGACAGCGGATCCAGGTCACGGGGCCGGATGTCCCTGCCCGCCGACCACCCGGCCCACCGGACCCCCGCGCATCCGCCCTTGTGCGGGTGACGGAGCGGCCGGTGTCCGAGCCGCTCCACGGGCCGGTCCACGGCCTCAGGGCTCCCCCGGCCCGGGGACCGGATGCGCAGGCCGGAGATCTGGGGTACTCCTCGTGGGAGAAGCACCCTGCTCAACACGAGGGCACGGCACACCGACACGCTGCGCGGAGCGCGCCCGGAGGTCTGCTCCCCCAGGCCCCCGAAGGCGGCGCACCGGGGCAGCTGTCCGGCAGCGGCCACGCGCACCTTCTCGGCCTCGTACGCGACGGAGGCAGTCACCATGGAACGAGTCATCACCGTGGGCCTCGACGGCTCACCCGAGAGCCTCGCCGCCGCGCGCTGGGGCGCGGAAGAGGCCCAGCGCCGCGGTCTCGTCCTGCGCCTGCTGCACGCGTGGCCTCTGCTGGTACCGGAGCCGACCCACGTCCCCGCGGAATTGGACCAGAACTACTGGGCGAAACGATTGGTGCACAACGCCCGGACGGAACTCCAGGCGCATCACCCGGGCCTCACCATCGTGGGCAACCTCGTGGCCGACGACGCCCAGAACGCTCTGCTCCAAGCGGCTACGGAGTGCGAGATGCTCGTCCTCGGATCCCGCGGCCTGACCCCCGTCGAGAGCTACTTCCTCGGCGACATCAGCATGATCGTCGTGGGCCGCTCCGAGCGGCCCGTGGTCCTGGTGCGCGCCGACGGGAGTACGGAGGAGGCCCGGGCGGCCGGACCCGGCGCGGTCGGCGACATCGTGGTGGCGCTGAAACTGCACGGCCCGAACGACGCGTTGCTCGACTTCGCCTTCACCACCGCGGCGGCACGGGGCCTGCCGCTGCGGGCCGTCCACGGCCACAGCACTCCGCTCCACGCCTACACCCCCTGGGGCGTGGACCACACCGTGACCCAGGAGATCGTCCAGGACGCCCAGAGGCGACTGAATCAGGCCCTCCGCCCCTGGTGTGAGAAGTTTCCGGGCGTGGAGGTGACGGACGCCATCCGTCTCGAAAGCCCCGCGAGCGTCGTCGTGGCGGCCGCCGGAGGCGCCGGACTGCTGATCGTCGGCCGACGCAGACGCCACCCCGACCTGGGGCCGCATCTGGGCTCCGTGGCCCAGGCCGCCGTTCACCACGCGCGCTGCCCTGTCGCCGTCGTCCCCCACGACTGAACCGGGCCACCCCGGAGAAGCGGTGCGACGGGCCGATCCGTGAGGATTCCGGCCGCGCGCCGCTCGTGCACCGCGTCCCTTCGCCACCGTGCCGCCGGGCGCGCGGGTCGGGCCGCCCGGGCCCGTCGTGCCGACAGGTCCCCGCCGGAGGGCCGAACGGCCGGCACCACGCCCCCGGCCAGCCCCAGCGGACCGCCTGCCCGGGGGCGAACGCTGAGGAGTGTCTCCGACGGATGCATGTCCCCGACGATCGGCTGAAGGGCACGAGATGAGATTTCGTAGGGCCGGTGACGTGATGACCGCGGACACCGTCCGCGTGGGCCCTGCCACGCCGGTCGCGGAGGTGGCCCGGTCGCTCGCGGACGACGGGATCGGCGGTGTGCCGGTCGTGGACGACGAGGACAGGGTGCTCGGAGTCGTCACCCGATCCGATCTCACACGGCACAGGGGCGGGACGGAGCACTCCGGCCAGCCCGCCGGGCCTTCGGTGGCCGGGCCGGTGGCCACCGGCCGGGCCACCGAAGGCCCCACCGCCGGAGCACTGATGTCGGCTCCGGCGGTCACGGTCCGTGCCGTGGACTCCATCGCGCTGACCGGTCGCATCATGGCCGACCGCGACGTGGGGCGGCTGCCGGTGGTGGACGAGGAGGCCCGGCTCATCGGCATCATCACCCGGCGTGATCTGCTGCGGGTGTTCGTCCGCCCCGATTCCGACCTCCGGGACGAGATTCTCGACGAGGTCGTGGTCCGCGCCCTGTACCTGGATCCCGCACCGCTCACGGTCTCCGTCGCCGACGGAGTGGTGACCTTGCGTGGCCGCCTGGGGCATGCGGCGGACGTGTCCGTCGCGGTGGGGATGGCCGCCCGCGTCGACGGGGTGGTCGCCGTGGTGAACGAGCTGACCGGTCGGCACGCTCGGGCTTCGGGATGAGATGCGACGACGATGACCGGTTCGGGAAACCTGTTCGGCGAGCTGTCCCCCGACGGGCGCGAACGGCTACGGAAAGCCGCCACGGAGGTGACGTTCCCGGATGGCACGCGCATCTTCGAGGAGGGCCGGCGCGCCGACCGGTTCTGGGTGGTGCGCAGCGGCCAGGTCGCGCTGGACCTGCATGTCCCCGGGCGGCAGGCCGCCGTCGTCGCGACGCTCGGCCCCGGTGAGCTGCTCGGCTGGTCCTGGCTGCTCTCCCCGTACGTGTGGCACCTGGGCGCGCGGGCCGTCGGCACCGTCCACGCCGAGCAGTTCGACGCGACGGTCGTACGGGCCCTGTGCGCGGCCGACCCCGCGTTCGGCCGCGCGGTGTATCTGACCGTCGCCGAGGTGGTGGCGGACCGGCTGCACCGCAGCCGTACCCGTCTCCTGGACCTGTACGGACCGCGGGGCAGCGGCACCACACCGGGGTGACCCGCCCCTGTGCGCGGCCCCCGGGGCCCGTTCGGCCCTGGTTCGCAAGGTGGGCCGGGGCCACGATGGAAGGCGTACGGAAGCCTGGTGCGCGAGCGCGTCGGAGGAGCGAGCATGAGCGAGGCACGGCGGTTCTCACCGCAGAGCCCGATCCGCGTCTTTCTGCTGGACGACCACGAGGTCGTCCGGCGTGGCCTGCGGGACCTGCTCGACGCGGAGCCGGACCTCGACGTGGTGGGCGACGCGGCCACGGTCGACCACGCGCTCGCCCGGGGGCCGGCCCTGCGGCCGGACGTGGCCGTGCTCGATGTACGGCTGCCGGACGGGGACGGGATCACGGTCTGCCGGGAGCTGCGTTCGCGGATGCCGGAACTCGCCTGCCTGATGCTGACCTCGTTCGACGACGACGACGCGCTGTTGGACGCGATCATGGCCGGGGCCGCCGGCTACGTGCTCAAGGACATCAAGGGGGCGGACCTCGTCGCGGCCGTACGGACCGTCGCCTCCGGTCAGTCCATGCTCGACCCCGCGACCACGACCCGGCTGATGAGCAGCCTGCGAGGCGAGGAGGACGCCGCCGGTGCCGAGGAGGACGCGCTGTCGCAGCTCTCGCCACGGGAGCGGGAGATCCTCGTCCTGATCGGTGAAGGTCTGACCAATCAGGAGATCGGCAAGCGCCTGTACCTGTCGGAGAAGACCGTCAAGAACCACATCTCGCGTCTGCTCGCCAAGCTGGGTGTCGCGCGGCGCGTCCAGGCCGCGGTTCTCGCCACCCAGTCCGCGGCGCGCCCCGTCACGGGCGACCACGGACTCCGCTGAAGCGCGGACGGCGGCCCGGGCCGGGACGCCGGTTCACGTGTGGACGAGCGGCACCGTCCAGACAAGCCGTGTGCCCCCCTGGCGGGGTGCCTCGACCGTCAGTCCGCCCCCGAGGCTCTCCGCCCGCCGGGTGAGGTTGTCGAGGCCGCTGCGGCGGCCGTCCGGGGTGATACCAGTGCCGTTGTCGGAGACGGACAGGGTCAGCAGACCGTCCCGGACCACGAGGGACACCTCGGCGGCGTCGGCGTGGGCGTGGCGCCCGACATTACTCAGCGCCTCGCCCAGTACGGCCACGACATGGTCCCCGGTCACCACCGGCACATCGGTGTCGATCAGGCCCTCCATCCGCACCGCGGGGGTGAAGCCGAGGGTCCGCACGGCCTCCTCGACGGCGGTGGTGACCCGGGCCCGCAGCCCCTGGCGATCGCGCGTCGTCTTGCGCGAGCGCAGTCCGAAGATCGTCGAACGGATGGTCTTGATCGTCTCGTCGAGTTCGTCCACGGCGCGCAGCAGCCGCTCACGTGCCTGCGGGTGATCCACGAACGGGAGAGCGCTCTGCAGCGTCATGCCCGTCGCGAACAGTCTCTGGATGGCCAGGTCGTGCAGGTCACGGGCGATCCGGTCACGGTCCTCCAGCAGGACGATCTCTTCTGCGTCATGGCGTCGCTCGGCCAGTTCCATGGCGAGTGCGGCCTGCCCGGCGAAGGACAGCAGCGGGTCCGTACCGGCCTCGGTGAAGGGTTCCCGTGCCTCGCTCCGCGCCAGGAGCAGGACACCCTGCACCGTGTCACCGGCGACCAGGGGCACGGCGACGGCGTACCGCAGACCGCGCCAGCGCGGCGGGCCTGCGGTGATGCGCGGATCGTGCCGTACGTCCCCGCTGATGAGCGGTTCCCGGGCCCGGAATGCCGCGCCGACGAGGGAGCCCTCGCAGGGGAGGACCAGCCCTTCGTGGATGTCCGCGTCGACACCGGTGGCGTACGCCACCCGCAGGCTCCCGTCCCCGCCGGCCGACAGCGCCAGCGCGCCCAGATCGGCGGCGAGGATCCGGCGCGCGTGACCCACGACCAGTCGCAGCACCCGCTCATCGTCCTGCCCCGACAACAGGGCGGCGACGATCTCCGCGTTCGCCTCCAGCCGGCGCTGCCGGTCGCGCGACATCTCGTACAGCCGCGCGTTCTCGATGGCCTCCCCCGCGGCCATGGCCAGGGTCAGGAGGACGGTCTCGTCCTCACCGTCGAATGCCTTGCCGCCCCGCTTCCCCGTGAGATACAGGTTGCCGAACACCTTGCCCCCCGCCTTGATCGGCACCCCCAGGAACGAGTGCATCGGCGGGTGGTTCGGCGGGAATCCGTACGAGGCCGGGTGTTCGGACAGCTCCGACAGACGCAAGGGCTCGGGGTGCCGGATCAGCTCGCCGAGGATTCCGTGGCCGGAGGGGAGGGGGCCGATCGCGCGTACCTGCTCCTCGCTCACGCCGGTGGTGAGGAACTGCGAGAGGCGGGTGGGGTCCTCGCCGACGACGCCCAGGGCTCCGTACTCGGCGTCCACGAGCACCGTGGCCGCCTCGACGATGTGCCGCAGTACCTGGGGGAGTTCCAGCTCCCGGCCGACCGCGAGGACGGCTTCGAGGAGGCTCCGCATGGACTCCCCGGTTCCACGCTCCACGGCGGCCAGATGCGCCCGCAGTTCCCGGGGCAGCACGTCCAGCCCGGGAGGCGCGCCGTCCCCCCACTTGCCGCCGTCCTCGGTCACCGTGTCCTCCGTCGGCCCCAGCCGGGCGGAGCGGAGTGCTCCACGTGTCCACGGTAACGGTCTGCGGCGGCCGGGCATCTCGGCGCCCTGCCCTCATGACCGTACGTGAGCGGATCACACGGATCAGCTCAGTCGGCGGACCGTTCCAGGACCACCTTCAGGGCCTCGTTTGCCGCGGCTTCCGAGAAGACTCCGTACGCCTCTTCCATCGCGTCGAGGCCGAAGCGGTGCGTGACCAGTGCCGACGTGGGCAGCCGGCCCGCCGTCGCCATCCGGAGCAGCATCGGCGTCGAGTGGGTGTCGACCAGCCCGGTCGTGATCGTCACATCCTTGATCCACAGCTCCTCCAGGTGGAGCGCGGCCGGTTTGCCGTGCACCCCGACATTGGCGACATGGCCGCCGGGACGCACCACCCGGGTGCACAGCTCGAAGCTCTCCGGCACGCCCACGGCCTCGATGGCCACGTCCGCCCCCTGTCCGTCGGTCAGGTCAGCGACCAGCCGTGCGGGATCCTCCTCCGAACTCACCACCGCGTCCGCCCCGAGCCCGCGTGCCGCAGCCAGCCGGGACCGGTCCGGGTCGACGGCGATGATCCGGCCGGGGCCGAACAGTCCCGACGTGGCGATCGCGGCGAGTCCGACCGGGCCCGCGCCCACCACGACCACGGTGCCGCCCGGCCGGACGCGCCCGTTCAGGACCCCCACCTCGTAGGCGGTCGGGAAGATGTCCGCGAACAGGACCGCGTCGTCGTTGCCGAGAGCGGGCTGCAACGGGTGGACGGAGAAATCGGCGAAGGGAACGCGCGTGTACTCGGCCTGGGTCCCGTCGATCCGATGCCCCAGCACCCAGCCACCGCCGCCCAGGCACTGGCCGTACCGGGACTCCCGGCAGTAACGGCAGCGGCCGCACGCGCAGATACAGGAGACCAGGACCCGGTCCCCGGGCCGTACGGACCGCACTTCGCCGCCGGTCTCCACGACCTCACCGACGGCCTCGTGGCCGAGGACCGTTCCCGGCTCGACGTCCGGTACATCCCCTTTGAGGATGTGGAGGTCGGTGCCGCAGATCGTGACGGCGTCGATCCGTACGATCGCGTCCGCCGCGTCCTCGACGGCGGGATCCGGGACCTCGTCCCAGGACGACTGTCCGGGCCCGTGGTAGACCAGTGCCTTCATGACGTCACCTCCTTCACGGTGACGAAGCGTGGCCCGGGTGTTCAGTCGTGCTGAACCGGGATGGTCCGGGTCGCGGTCTCCGCGCCGGGAACCGGAACGGTGACGGTGAGCACACCGTCCTTGTAGGCGGCTGTGGCCTCCTCGCCCCGGGCGCCGGCCGGCAGCCGCACGGACCGCATGAAGGTGCCGTAGTGGAACTCCGTGCGGTTCTTCTCCTCGGACTCCGAACTGCGTTCGGCCCGCAGGGTCAGAATGCCCTCCGCCACGGTGAGTTCGAGATCCTTGGCCGGGTCGATTCCCGGCAGCTCCGCGCGGAGGGCGTAGGTGCCGTCCGTGAGGGATTCCTCGATGCGGATGCTGTGGAGTCCCGGTACCTGGTGGAGCCAGGGGGCGCCTTCCTCCGCCCATCCCAGCAGGTCGGGCAGGCCTGAGGGCCAGCCCATCCGGCGTTCGATCTTCCCGCTCATGTCGGCCTCCTTCTGGTTCGTTCCTGCATTTCCGGCTTCTGGGTTGCGGCCTCCGGCTTCCGGCGGCACCTCACTCGTGCGGTACGACTGCCACCGGGCACGGCGCGTGGTGCACCGCCGCCGACAGCACGTGGCCGATACGCGGGGAGAGCGCGGGCCGCTTCTTCCGGCGCCCCACGACGAGCAGTCCCGTCCCGGCGATGTCGCGTACGACGGCGCGGGCCGGGCTCTCCATCCGCACGCTCTCCACCACCCGCACATCCGGGAAACGGTCGCGCCAGGGGCGCAGTGTCCGGCTCAGGTCGCGTTGTGCCCGGGTGGTCATCTCGTGGGAGATGTAAGGGTCGACGCCCCCGCGGTTGTACGCCGGGGGCGGCAGATTCCTGCCGTGCACCACCCGCAGGACGGCCGCGCGGCGGGCCGCCGTCCCGAATCCGTAGGCGAGGAGCGCGTCGGGCGTGCCGCGCAGGCTGAGTCCGAGCACCACGTCGCCGTTCTCCTCGATCGAGGCCGGATCCTCCCTGGCGCGTACGAGGACCGTCACGGTCCCGGACCGTGCCAGTACGTGCATACCGACGGCGCCGAGGAAATAGCCGGCCAGACCTGTCACGTCGCGCGAACCGAGCACCAGCGACTGCGACTTCGCCGCGGCGGCGAGCAGCGCGTCCACCGGCTCCTCCGCGACCAGGTCCTCGTACACCGGCAGGTCGGGGAAGCGCTCCTCGATCGTTCCGCACGCCTCGGCGACGATCCGCTTGGGCCAGTAGTTCCGGTCGTTCTCCCGCGGGTGGTCGCCCCGTTCGGGAGCGATCATCGCCCAGGCGTGCAGGAGCCGCAGGGTGGCGCCGCGCGCCGATGCCTCCTGTGCGGCCCAGAGCGCGGCGGAGAGCGACTCGGGGGTGCCGTCCAGCCCCACGGTGACCACCGGTTTCGCGGCATCGTCCGTCACGGCACGGCCCCGCTTCCGGCCCGGACGTCACGCCCGGTGCGGTCCGCCCGGTACGTGAGCCTCTCGGAGACCGAGACGACACCGTCCACGCTGCCGCACAGCCGTACGAGTACGGGAATCATCCCGCTGTCGTCCACCGTGCCGCGCAGGAAGACCTGCCCCTCGGTGACCTCGACGGTGACGTCCGACGGCGCGAGGCCCAGCGTCGTGCCCAGCACGTCGTGGGTGATCTCCTCACGGATCGCCGGGTCCCGCCGCAGGAAGACCCGGAGCAGGTCCGCCCGGCTGACGATGCCGAGGAGCCTGTCCGCCTCGTCGACCACGGGCAGCCGTTTGACGTTCTGCACGGCCATGAGCCGCGCGGCCTCCACGACCGTCCACTCCGGATGAGCGCACACCGCGGGGGCCGACATGATCTCTCCGGCGTCGCGGCCCTCGGCCCGGGCCCGTTCCCACGCCTCAAGGTGCGGCAGCGGTGTCCTGCCCGACAGGTCCGAGCGGTCGGCCGCCTTGCGCAGCAGATCCGCTTCCGACACGATCCCTGCCGGCCGGCCCGCGCCGTCGAGGACGGGCACGGCGCTCACGTTGTGCTCCATGAGCGTCCGGGCAATTTCCTTGAACGGTGTATCGACCCGCACGCTCACGACGTCATGGGTCATGAGTTCACTGATCCTGCGGTGATCCATGTCAAGGCTCCCTCTTGTCACCCACGGCCCCGGGCCGCGGCCACCTTCCAAGCCTGGGCTCCTGCCCTCGGTCCGGGGCAGGTGCCACCCGGCCCCTTCCGTATGACCGTGAAGCCCCCGGGCCGTAGTCCGAATGGGGCCATGAGGCACGGGTCAGGGCCTACCGGCCCCTGCCGCGAGCGGTCCATCCCGTCGGACTCTGGGAACGGAGAACACGACATGACCGGGAGGTCCTGGTGTCCGTACACACGCCGGGCAGGGTGGCCGTGGCCCACCTCGTCCGTGACGCGACCGCCGCACCGTCCATGCACAACGCGCAGCCCTGGCGCTTCCACTACGCCCGCGGCAGCCGGACCTTCAGCCTCTTCGCGGACCTGACCCGCGCCCTGCCGCACGCCGATCCCACCACCCGCGGGCTGCACATCGGCTGTGGCGCGGCGCTGTTCAACCTGCGGGTCGCCGCCGTCCACGCCCATCTGCGGCCGGTTACAGAACTGCTTCCCGACCCGGCGGTCCCCGGGCTGCTGGCGACCGTACGGCTCGACGACCCCGAGGACCGGATCGACGGACTCGCCGTGCTCCACCCGGCGATCCACGAGCGTCACACGAGCCGGTACCCCTACTCCGGCCGGCCCATCCCGGCGGAGGTCCGCCGCGCCCTCACCGAGGCGGCACACCACGAGGACGCGGATCTGGTCTTCCCGGCCGGGTCACACCTGGAGGGCGTGCTCGCCCTGATCCGGGACGCCGAAGGGTACGGCCACATGGACACGGGCAGGGAGGCTGAGACCGAGCGGTGGACACGGGACACCACCAGGGAAGCACCCGTGGACGGCATACCGGAGTATGCCTTCGGGCCGCTCAAGCGGGGCGGATCGGCTCCCGTCCGGGACTTCGCCGGCCGCGTCCCGGCCCACGGACGTCGCCTCGCCGACTTCGAGGACCGTCCTCAGCTGGCCCTGCTGCGTACCGTGCGGGACGGACCGGCCGACTGGCTGCGCGCGGGACAGGCGCTGGAACGGGTCCTGCTCATCGCCACGCTCCACGGTCTGAGCAGTTCCTTCGCCACGCAGGCACTCGAATGGCCCGACCTGCGCTGGGTGCTGCGCGACCCGGACTCAGGCTCGGGGCACGTCCAGATGGTGATCAGGCTGGGCTACGGACCGGCGGGACCGAGGACACCCCGCCGTCCGGTACCGCACGTACTGGTGGTCGAGGACTGACCACCGGTCATCAGACGAACCCGGAGGAAAGGCGGTGGGAGGGATGGAGCTTCCCGTGGTTGTGGGAGTGGACGGATCGGAGGGCAGCCTTCAGGCGGTCGACTGGGCGGCGGCCGAGGCGGAGCGCTCCGGCCGGCCCCTGAGACTGGTGCACGCCTCACTGTGGGAGCACTACGAGGGAATACGGCCGAGGCTCTCGGAGGACCGCCCCTCCGAGCAGGTCTTCGCGGAGAATCTCGTCGCGGCGTCCGAGGAACGCGTGCACCGGCAGGCCCCCGATGTGAAGGTCTCCACCGATGTGCGACCGGATGATCCCGTGACGGCGCTCCTCGACGAGGGGACCGAGGCGGCGCTCCTCGTCGTCGGGCCACGCGGCCACGGTCCGATCGTGGGCATGCTCCTGGGGTCGGTGAGCCTGGCCGTCGCCGCCCGGGCGTCCTGCCCGGTGGTCGTGGCCCGCGGCGCCGAACCGAACAGACGTTCCACGTATGGCCGTGTCGTGCTCGGGGTCGGGGAGAGCACCGGGTCCACCGCCGTGGCCCGTTTCGCCCTCTGCCAGGCGCGGGCGAGGAAGTGCGAACTGACCGCCGTACGCGTCTGGCGTTGTCCCCCGTACGAGAACATGCCGTATCCGCTGGTCGACGGGGCACAGACGCGGGCCTACCGGCAGCAGGCCGACGAGTGCCTGGACCGGGTACTCGGTGTCACCGTCCGCGATGTCCCGGAGGTCACCGTGCGGCGCAAACTCCTCCAGGGCACGGCGCACCAGGCGCTCATCGAGGAGTCGGAGAGCGCGGACCTGCTGGTCGTCGGAGCACAACGGCGGCGAGGCGTCGTCGGACTGCAGCTCGGCCGGGTCACTCACGCGATGCTGCACCACGCCCCGTGCCCCGTCGCGGTGATCCCGGAGGGGCGCTGAACGGCCGGAGGCACGACGACCGTGCCGAAGAGAGCGGGCCCACGGGAAGAACCCGGGCCCACGAAGGGAGCGATCATGAAGGCCAAGCAGTGGAGCGCGCAGATCTACCTCACCGAGGACGGTGACGAGACACGGGCGCGTGCCGTCCTGGTGACGGAGGACTCCCCGCGCACGGACACCTCGCACGTGGTGGGCAGAGGAGCGGCCCGCCGGAATCCGATCGACCGCTCCATCCCCGAGATCGGCGACGAACTGGCGGCGAGCCGTGCGCTGGAGGACCTCGCGGTCCGTCTGCACGATGTCGCGTCCAAGGACATCGTGCAGTTGACCGGGCCCGCCGATCCGTCCCTGTGGTGACGCCATGTGGTGACGCCATGTGTGGTGTCGGCCATGCATGTGTGGTGCCGTGCGGTGAAGCACCCGACATCCGTCAGCGGCCTCTGACGGATGTCGGGTGCTTCAGGCGCGCGGGACCACCGCGACCGGGCAGGGCGCGTGGTGCAGGACGGCGTGTGTGACCCGCCCCAGCGGGGAGCCGATACGGTGCGCGGGCCTGCGGGCGCCCATCACGAGCAGGTCCGCCGCGGCGTCGGCGGCCGCCTCGACCAGGGCTCCGGCGACCGAGGTGGCCCGGACGGTCTCCACCACGACCTCCAGGTCCGGGAACTCCTTCCGGACCGGTTCGACCATGTGCGACGTGGCCTCGCCCTCCGCCTCGGCCATACCGCTGAGATCGTCGACCATCGTCGCCATGGACCCCACGTTCTGGAGGAACAACCAGACGCTGACCACCCGGAGCGAGGCGTGACGCAGCCGCGCGGTCCGCGCGGCGTAGGTCAGGGCGTCCCGGTCACCGTCGTCCCGTACCGCGACCGCCACGACCCCACCCGTACCCTCCGTGGTGTGGCGCACCACGATCACCGGGCCTTTCGCCCGCGCGGCGGTCCGCAGTCCGACCGACCCCATGAGCAGGGCGGTGAACCCGCCCCGCCCCCGGGAGCCCACCACCACGGTGCCGTCCTCCCCCGCCGCCTCCAGCAGGCTCTCCGCCGGCTCGTCCCGGCTCAGCACGGTGGAGACGGGAACGTCCGCGTGCTCACGCGCCACCCGCGCCGCCGCGGTGTCGAGCGTCTCCCGCGCCTTGCCGAGGACGGTGTGGGTGTCGTCGAAGGCAAGGTACCTCGCCTGCTCGACGCCGATCGCGTGAACGATGGTCAGTGGGCCCCTCCGCGAGGCCGCCTCGCCGGCGGCCCAGAGCACCGCCCTGGTGGCATGGTCGGATCCGTCGGTGCCGGCCACCACCGGCCCGAGCGTTCGCGTACCGAACGTGCCGTTGTCGCCGTTCTCGCCCGTGCTGCCATCCATGGCCGACCTCCTCCTGGTCCGGTGCTCTTGTGGTCAGATGCCCGCCGCGGAGTACGAGGAGCGGTCTCCTCTCCCGTGGCCCTTCCCACGCTGCCAAGGCGGGTGCGGACGCGGCGAGGGCCGACGGGGGTGCTTCGGGGGCCGAAGGGGCCCCGGGAGCAGGGAGCCGGGACCTGGCCGGTGTGCGGACCGCTCAGTCGGGCGCCATGTACGGCCGCCGGAAGACGCTCGTCCGTTCGGCGCCGTCGGGCCGTACCGCCGCGACCGCCCGCCCGACCGCGGCTTCCAGGCGCCCGCTGGTGTCCAGCGTGACGGCCTCCGGCCACGGTTCCGCCGCCGCCTCCATGGCCTCGCCCACATCAGGGCCGGCGTCGGACGGGCCCGGCGGGCGGGCCGCGAGCCGGTGCGCGGCGACCTCACGCGGGACCTCGCAGCGCAGCGGAACAAGATCGGCACCGTGGAGCCGGGCCGCCTCGGCCGCGGCCCTCCGCCACTCCCCCGCGTTCCAGGTCGCGTCGAGCACCACGGATTCCCCGGCGGACAGCAGCGCCGAGGCGCGGTCGATCAGCTCGCCGTAGGTGCGCCTCGTCCACTCGGGGGTGTAGACGCCCTTCTCGTACTCCGCGGGCGCGGGCCGCTCCGGCGGGAGGCCCGCCAGTTCCTTGCGCAGCCGGTCGCTGCTCAGAAGGGTGAGGCCGAGCCGGTCGGCGAGCGCGCCGGCCAGGGTCGACTTGCCGCTGGCGGGCAGACCGCCGACCAGGACGAGCCGTACCGCCGAGGTCCGCAGGTGGCGCACCGTGATGTCGGCGAACCGTTCCGCCTCCAACCGTGCGGTGGGCACGCCCTGCTCTTCCCGGAACAGGGCGACCTTGGCGCGGACGAAGGCGCGATAGGCGACGTAGTGGTGGCGCAGGGAAGGAGGCGCGTGGTCACCCGAGTACTCGCTGTACCGGGCGAGGAAGTACGCGGCGGCCTGCGGCGCCCCCAGCCGTTCCAGGTCCATGGTGAGGAAGGCGGCGTCGTCGAGACCGTCGACGTAGCGCAGTGTGTCGTCGAACTCCAGGCAGTCCAGGACGCGGGGACCGTCGTCGAGACAGAAGATGTCCTCGGCCTGCAGGTCGCCGTGGCCGTCGACCACCCGCTCCTCACGGACACGAGTGTCGAAGACGTCCTTCCGGCCGGCCAGATAGCGGCGTACGAGATGCGCTGTCTCACCGATGTGCGGCAGGGGAGGCCGCCCGTCCAGGGCATGGATCTGTTCGAAGCTCGCCTCCCAGCGGGCGAGCAGGGCGTCCCGGGTTCCCTCGTGGGAGATCACGGCGCTCCGCGGGGAATCGGCGTGGCATGCCGCGAGCACCCGGGCGGTCCGCCGCAGCGCGTCATCGACCGGTGCGCCGACAGCGACCAGATGCGCGAGTCCGCGCTCGGCCGGCATCCGGCGCATCACCACCACCGGCTCGGGCGGGCCGCCCCACGGCAGGCTGACCTCGGCGACTCCGTCGTACACGTCGGGGGCGAAGCGCCGGTTGAGCGCGACCTCCCGCTCACACGCCGCGCGCCGGGCACGAGGACTGCGGAAATCGAGGAAGCCGAGGTCGACGGGTTTCTTCACCTTGTAGGCGTGGTGTCCGACGAATACCACGACCGCGGTGTGCGTCTCGGCCACCGCTGCGGTCCGCGAGATGTCCGCGCCGCTCGGCCTTTCTCCGGAATTCGATGACATCACCGGCTCCTCCGTACAGCGACCGGCCCCACGCCGAGGCCGGGGTCCCAGCCTCTTCATGGTGCGCGGCCACTGCCCCGGTCGCGTAGGGCCGAGTAGTCCTTCCACGGACCCGTGGGGCCGGTCAGCCCTGTGCGGGGAACCGTCCGGCCCACGCGCCGGACCAGGTCCGGCGCACAGTGTGGCAGTGACAAGTGACAGAAGGGGCTCGTTCCCGAACCCGAAGGATGTGCGTTCACCATGCCGGATCACAGGCGAGGGGAATCGCGCGGGCGGACCGTCCACGCACCCCGCAGCGACCTGGGCAGGCGTGTCACGGCTCGCAGGGAACAGCTGGGACTGAGCCGGGAGGCGGTGGCCGCGCGAGCGGGATCCGTTCCCGGCTACATCGAGTTCGTCGAGGAACGGCAGTCGACCCCGGGCATCGGATTCCTGCTGCGGCTCGCCGACGCCCTGGAGACAACGGTCGACACACTGACCGGAAGCACGACGGAACTGCCCCCGGGCACGGGGCTGGCCGCCTACCATCCGGCGCTGACGACTCTCAGCACCGAGGAATGCCGTGAGCTGCTGTCCACCCACGGGGTCGGCAGAGTGGCGGTCTCCACGTGGGACGGCCCGGCCGTCGTTCCCGTCAACTACGTCGTCGTCGGCGACGACGTCGCGTACCGCACCGCTCCCGGAACAGCGGCGGCCGAGGCCGTCGGCCAGGAGGTCGCCTTCGAGACCGATCACATCGACGACGCGATGAGCAGGGGCTGGAGCGTCAACGTCGTCGGGACCGCGCGGGCCGTCACCGGCGACAACGACGTGCGGCGTCTGGACCGGCACGCACGCACCACGCCGTGGGCGGGCGGCGAGCGCCGGCTGTGGGTGTCGATCGCCCCCACCCGCACGACGGGGCGCCGTATCGACATCCAGCCCCCGGCGGGCGATTGACCCCGACGGGGCGCGCCCGGGCGCTCCAGGCTCCACCGGTACCGCCCGGACCGAAGCGCCCGGGAACCGCCCTTCCGGGGCGAGGTCTGAAGGAAGTGACGTGTTCGTGAGGCACTGAAGCCCTGGTCTCCGGCGCACGCACGAACTGCCCGGCGCCACCCGCGTGACGACGAACCGCCTTCCAGGCGCGGCTGTTACGACGCCGACCAGGCTTCCCGGCACACCTTCCACCCTCAGTGCGAGGTGAACTGCCGCCACACCATCCGCGTAACGTTCTGATCACGAAGCCGATCGGCGACCTTCCCACCCTTGTGATCCCGGTCTACGGTCCGATCGAAAACCAACCACGTGGTAATCGTTCGCAGCCGGCGCCCGTCACCACCGACACGCAGGAAGGCAGTCGACGATGATCGAGTTCGGTCCCGGATTCCTCTGGGGAGCCTCCACCGCACCGCACCAGATCGAGGGCAACAACCTCAACAGCGACTTCTGGGCGAGCGAGGGGCGGATGCCGGGCATGGAGCGCAGCGGTGACGCCTGCGACAGCTACCACCGGTACCGCGAGGACATGAAACTGCTCGCCGACGCCGGGCTCAACGCCTACCGCTTCGGCATCGAATGGGCGCGGATCGAGCCGGTCCCCGGGATGTTCTCGCGGGCCGAACTCGCCCACTACCGGCGCATGATCGACACGGCCCGCGAGCTCGGCCTGACCCCCGTCGTGACCCTGCACCACTTCACCGGCCCGCTCTGGTTCGCCGAGGAGGGCGGCTGGCTCGGTGACCGCGCCGTCGAGCGGTTCCGGGCGTACGCCGAGGCGGTGTCCCCGATCCTCGAAGGCGTCGAGTGGGTCGTCACCATGAACGAGCCGAACATGCTGGCCATCATGGTCGACATGGCGCGGGCCATGCGGAACCAGCAGGCGGCCGAGGAGTGGCAGAGCCCCACCGTCGACCACGAGGGCCCGCGACCGCCGCTGCCGGCCCCCGATGTGAAGACCGGCCAACGGCTGGTCGAGGCACACCACGCCGTCCGGGAGGTGCTGCGCGACCTCACCGGCGCCAAGGTCGGCTGGACGGTCGCCAATCGCGCCTTCGTCGCCCGCCCGGGGGCCGAGACGAAGAAGCGGGAGCTGGAGTACGTCTGGGAGGACCTGTACCTGCGGGGAGCACGCGGCGACGACTTCGTGGGCGTGCAGTCGTACTCCAGCCAGTGGGTCGGCCCGGACGGCGTCGAGCCCCACCCGCAACACCCGGACAACACACTCGTCGGCACCGCCTACCGGCCCGACGCCCTGAGCATCGCGGTACGGCACACCGCCGAGGTCACTGGTGGCATGCCGATCCTGATCACCGAGAACGGGATCGCCACCCGGGACGACACCCGCCGGATCGCCTACACCCGCGAGGCCCTGGACCACCTCGGGGCGGCGATGGCCGGAGGCGCCGGCAACGGCGACGTCACCGTCGATGTGCGCGGCTACCTGCACTGGAGCCTGCTGGACAACTACGAGTGGGGCCACTGGGAGCCGACGTTCGGCCTGGTCGAGGTCGACCGGGAGACCTTCGAGCGCCGCCCCAAGCCCAGCCTCGCGTGGCTGGGCGAGACCGCTCGCCGCGCGTGCCGCTGACCGCTCCCCGCCACCGGAGGACACACCGTGCAGGTATCCGTTCCCGACGTCTCGTCGCGGCCCCTGGCCGAACTGATCTCGCTGTCCGGACGGCGCGCCGTCGTGACCGGCGCGGGCCGCGGACTGGGCCGCGCCGTCAGCCGGCGCCTGGCCGAGGCGGGAGCGGACGTGCTCGTCGCCGACATCGCGCACGAGCTCGCCGCCACCGTCGCCGAGGACCTGAACACCCGCCGCCCCGGCTGTGCGCTCGCCGCCCACCTGGACGTCACCGACGCGGAGAGCGTGGCCGCGGCCGCCGACCTGGCGGTCCGGGAGCTGGGCGGGCTCGACATCTGGGTCAACAACGCCGGGATCTTCCCCAGCGTCCCCGCGCTGGAGATGTCCGGCGGTACGTGGGACGAGGTGTTCGCCGTGAACACGCGCGGTGTCTTCCTCGGCTCCCGGGAGGCCGCGCGCCGCATGCGCGAGGCCGGGAGCGGCGGTGTCATCGTCAACGTGGTCTCCACGGCCGGGTTTCGGGGGACGGCCCCCGGGCTCGCCGCGTACGTGGGTTCCAAGCACGCGGTGCGCGGGATCACCCGGCAACTCGCCCTTGAATTCGCCCCGTTCGGCATCCGGGTACTGGGCGTCGCACCGACGTACGTACCGACCGAGGGGAACATGGCGGCGGCCGCGGCGGCCCTCGCGGACAGCCGCGCTGCCGGAAGCACCGGGAACACCGAGGCCCGCAGGGATGCCGGAAGCACCGGGAACGCCGAAGCCCCCGCGGACGCCGGAACCACCGAAGTCCCCACGGACGCCGGGGACATCGCGTCCGTGATGCGCCCGAGCCTGCTCGGCCGGCTCGGGGTACCTGACGACATCGCCCGGGTGGTGCTGTTCTGCGCCGGCGACCTCTCGGCCTTCATGACAGGGAGCACGCTTCTCGCCGACGCCGGCGAAACGATCTGATCCGCGACGCCGCACCAGCCCCGGCCCCGTCGCCGCTCGGACCACTGCCCGGCGACCACACGCAGGAATGTAGGAGCCCCATGCTCGCGCCCCGCACCAGCCCCACCCGCGACGTCGTCAGCCTCGACGGCCTCTGGCGGTTCGCCCTCGACACCCGCGCCGGTGCCACCCCGTGGATGTCACGCCTCCCCTCGCCCCTCGAAGCGCCCGTCCCCGCCAGCTACAACGACCTGTTCGTGGAGGCGGAGATCCGTGACCACGTCGGGATCGCCTGGTACCAGCGCGACGTGCGGGTGCCGCGCGGCTGGGCGGGGGAACGGGTGGTCCTCCGCTTCGGCTCCGTCACCCACGCCGCGCGGGTCTACGCGGACGACCGGCTCGTGGCCGAACACACCGGCGGCTACACCCCGTTCGAGGCGGATCTGACGGGAATCGTCCGTCCCGGCGCGGAGTTCCGGCTCACGGTCGGTGTCGACAACCGGCTGACGAACGAGACGATCCCGCCCGGCACCGTCACCACCGGCCCCGACGGGCGCGCCCGCCAGTCGTACCTGCACGACTTCTACAACTACGCGGGCATCGCGCGCCCGGTCCGCCTGTGCAGCACGCCGCCGGCCTTCGTCGAGGACATCACGGTCGTCACCGGACGGGACGGCCCGGCGGGCACCGTCGACTACCGCGTGGAGACCGGCGGCGAGGCCGCCGGCGTGACCGCCGTCCGGGTGCGCGCGACCGACGAGGCGGGCCGGACCGTGGCGGAGGCACACGGATCCGAAGGTACGTTGCGCATCGAGGATGTCACTCTCTGGCAGCCCGGTGCCGGCTATCTCTACGACCTCGTGGTGGAGCTGACAGCCGACGGCGAAACCGTCGACAGCTACCCCCAGCCCTTCGGTGTCCGCACCGTCGAAGTGCGGGGCACCGAGTTCCTCGTCAACGGCGAGCCGTTCTACTTCACCGGTTTCGGCAAGCACGAGGACACCCCCGTTCGGGGCAAGGGCCACGACGACGCCCACCTCGTCCACGACTTCCAGCTCATGCGGTGGACCGGCGCCAACTCCTTCCGCACCTCGCACTACCCGTACGCCGAGGAGGTCCTCGACTTCGCCGACCGGCACGGCATCGTCATCATCGACGAGACCGCCGCCGTCGGCCTCAACCTGGGCGTCATGGGGGGCCTCACGGGGGCCGCGCCGACCCCGACCTTTGCACCGGAGAACTTCGGCGGACTCACCCGCGACGCCCACGCCCAGCACCTTCGGGAACTGATCGAGCGGGACAAGAACCACCCGAGCGTGGTGATGTGGTGCCTCGCCAACGAACCGGCCTCCAACGAGGACGGCGCGCGGGAGTACTTCGAGCCGCTGGTCGGGCTGGCCCGCGCGCTCGACCCGACCCGCCCCCTCACCTACGCCGCGGTCATGTTCGCGACGCCGCGGAACGACCTGATCGGCGACCTGTTCGACGTGCTGAGCATCAACCGCTACTACGGCTGGTACCTCTTCACCGGCGACCTGGCGACCGCCGAGCACCACCTGGAGCAGGACCTCCGCGGCTGGGTCCGGCGCTTCGGCAGACCGGTCATGATGTCCGAGTACGGCGCCGACACCCAGCCCGGCCTGCACTCCGTCTGGGACACCCCGTGGAGCGAGGAGTACCAGAGCGACTACCTCGCCATGTACCACCGCGTCTTCGACCGCATCCCCGAGTTCATCGGCGAACACGTCTGGAACTTCGCCGACTTCCAGACCTCCGCCGGCATCCACCGCGTCGACGGCAACAAGAAGGGCGTGTTCACCCGCGACCGCAAGCCGAAGACGGCCGCGTTCGCGCTCCGCCGCCGCTGGCGCGGCCTGGCCGGACGCAAGCCAGGACCTGCCACGCACGACTGACACTTCTCCCCCCACCCGTTCCCCCGGCATCCGGCCGACGCGGTCGCACCCGACGGCGCGGCGCCCGGGGATGCGGCGGGCCGCCGGGTCGGCCCGGTCACACTCCGCTCCGCGGCCGGCCCCACCGGATCAGGCGCGAACGCGTGTGCCGCCCTCCGCCAACCGCCGTGCCCCCGGCGGACATGAGACGAAGGAGTCCTCATGCCTCAGAACGATCGTGACACCAGCGTGACCGGTCCCCCGCCGGCCGAGCCGGAAAGAGAGGACGGCGAAGAGCACGCGGAGCCGGCGCAGCGCGACGGCGGGCAACCGGCCGACACCCTCGGGCCGACGGCCCCGCCGCTGAAGAAGGTCGGCGCGGGCTACATCTCCTGGATGATGATCGGCAACTTCGGGGCCTCGCTGGCGCTGATGGTTCCGCTGTCGTACTCGCTGGCCCTGCGTATCTCCGAACTCACTCCCGGACGCGAGGAACTGCTCGGATACGTCACCGGGTCGGCCCAGTTCGTCTATCTGGTCCTCAGTCCCCTGATCGGGTTCTGGAGCGACCGGACGCGCTCCCGCCTGGGCCGCAGGACACCGTTCCTGATCACCGGGACGGTCCTCGGCGTCATCGCGCTCTTCGGTGTCAGCGCCGCGCCGACCGTGTTCCTGGTGGGCCTGTCGTGGGTCGTCGGCATGGTCGGCTGGTCCACGGCGGGGCAGGCCATCCAGAACGTCCAGGCCGATCGCGTGCCCGAGGAACAGCGCGGCCGCGTCTCGGCGTTGACCGGTGTCACGAGCCAGGTCGCGCCGGTGATCGGCATCGGCATCGCGTACGCGGTGGCCTCCAGCACCCTCCTGGTGTTCCTGGTCCCGGGCGTCCTCGGCGCCGCCTTGCTGCTGCTGTTCCCCGTCTTCAAACCGGAAGGGGACTCCCGTGAACTCGTCCGTACCGGCGATGTGACCCTCAGGGGGCTCGTCGCCAGCTACGGATTCAGTCCGCGGCGGTACCCGGACTTCGGCTGGAACTGGCTCGGCCGCTTCGTCTTCTTCATGGGCCTGTACTTCAACACCACTTTCGGCACGTTCTTCTACGCCCAGCGGCTCGACCTGCCCATCAAGGAGGTCGCCGGTGTCGTGGCGACGATCGGGACCATCGGAATACTGGCGGCGGCGGGCGGCGCCATCGGAGGCGGCTTCCTCTCCGACAAGCTCGGCCGGCGCAAGCTGTTCACCCTGATCGGCTCCGGGGTCTTCGTCGTCGGCGCCGTCGTGGAGGCGTTCGCCCACTCGCTGCCGCAACTCGTCATCGGCGCGGTGCTGATGCAGCTGGCCATCGCGGTGTTCAGCGCGGTCGACCAGGCGATCGTGTTCGCCGTCCTCCCGGACCGGGCACAGGCCGGCCGCTATCTCGCGGTCGTCGCGTTCGCGCAGAAGATCCCCAGCGCCATCGCCCCGCTGATCGCCCCGCTCATCATCACCATCGGTGTGACGGGCGGTGAGAAGAACTACACGCAGCTCTATCTGAGCGGCGCGGTCCTCGCCCTGGCCGGCGGCCTGATCATCAAGTTCAAGGTCAGGTCGGTCCGGTGACGCGTCCTACCCCTCACGTCACCGATCCCACAGAAGGCAGAGCATGAACACTGCGCCGTTCGACCTGCGTATCGCCAGCGGTGGTGACCAGTTCGCCGTGTCGGGTCCCGCACCCCGCCTGTCGTGGAAGCCGCCGTCGGGCGTGGGACTTCCGCGCGGATACGAGCTGGAGTGCGCCGTCGACGGTGCGGCGCGGCCCGCCGTGCGGGCCGCGCCCGGCCGGCACCGGTTCCTCCCCTGGCCCTGGGCGGCGCTGCGCAGCGGCCGGCGGGTGGCCTGGCGGGTGCGGGCCGGGCACACCGAGGGCCCGTCGCCGTGGTCGGAGTGGAGCACGTTCGAGGTCGGGCTCCTCGACGAGGACTGGCGGGCGCGCTGGATATCGCCGGCCGAATCCGGCGACCCCGGCTACGGCAGGCGCCCGGCCCACACCCTGACGACACGGTTCGAGGCACGGCCCGAGGTGCGCTCGGCGCGGCTGTACACGACGGCACTCGGTGTGTACGAGGCGTACGTGAACGGCGAGCGGGCCGGTACCGCCGAGCTGTCCCCGGGGTCCACCTCCTACGACCGTACCCTCTACGCCCAGGCGGCGGATGTCACGGCCGCTGTCGAGGCGGGAGGCAACCTGATCGAGATCGTCCTCTCCGACGGCTGGTACCGGGGCCAGGTCGGCGCTTTCCGCCTGCCGGCCGGCTGGGGGACCGTACCGGGGGCGCGCGCGGAGCTGCACATCGCGTACGGGGACGGTTCACGGCAGGTCGTGCGCAGCGACGAGACCTGGACGAGCACCCGGTCGGCCATCACCCGGGCCGGCCTCATGGACGGGCAGACGACCGACTTCCGGGACAGGCCCGGCACCGGGCGGCCGGTCCTCGTGGACCAGGTCGAGGCGCCCGCGATCGACTGGTCGCCCGCGCCGCCCGTGCGCGTCGTGGAGTCACGTCCGGCCCTGCGGGTCGAGCGGGTCGAGGACGGGTGCTGGACCGCCGACTTCGGCCAGAACGCCTCCGGCTGGATCGCCCTGAGCGAGCTCGGGCCGGCCGGCACCCGCACCGTCGTCGACTACGGCGAGCATGTCGGCGCCGACGGCGACCTGACCACCGCCCACCTGGACTCCGTACGTCCCGGTGCGGAACCGGTCCCCTTCGTGCAGCGCGACGAGGTGGTGTCGGCGGGGCGGGGCGAGACGTTCGAGCCACGCCACACCGTGCACGGCTTCCGGTACGCGCGTGTACGCCGCGCCGGGGCCCCGCTCGATCCCGCGAGCATCTCGATGCGCGTCGTCCACACCGACCTCCGTCGCACCGGTGCCTTCGCGTGCAGCGACGACGACCTCAACCGGCTGCACGAGATAGCCGATTGGAGTTTCCGCGGCAATGCCGTCGATGTCCCCACGGACTGCCCGACCCGCGAACGCCTCGCCTGGACCGGCGACTACCAGGTCTTCGCACCGACCGCCACACGCCTGTACGACGTCCTCGGCTTCAGCCGCAAATGGCTCCGCTCGGTCCGCGACGACCAGCTGCCCGACGGCCGGATCGCCAACTTCTCGCCCGACGGCCGCCGTATCAAGCACCACCTCGACGACCAGTTCGCCATGATGACCGGCTCGGCGGGCTGGGGCGACGCGGTCGTCGCCGTCCCCTGGGAGATGTACGTGTCCTACGGCGACCGGGAGGTCCTCGCCGAGAACTGGGAGGCGATGGTCCGCTGGGTCGAGTGGGCGCTCGCGACCGCCCGCACCGCGCGCCACCCCTCCCGTACCGAGCGCTCGGCCGAACCTCTCCCTCATGAGCGGTACCTGTGGGACGGCTCCTTTCACTGGGGCGAGTGGACCGAGCCGAAGGCGAAGGCGTCGGACGGCACGCCCGTCGACCCGGTCAGGACCGATCCCGTCGCCTGGTTCACGGCCGACAAGGGCGAGGTCGGCACGGCGTTCCTCTACCGCTCGCTGTCGACCCTCGCCGATGTCGCGAGGGTACTGGACCGTACCGAGGACGCGGCCCGCCACACCCGGACCGCCGAGCGGGTCCGCGACGCCTGGCGCACCGAGTTCCTCACCCCCGACGGACGCACCACCGGCGACACCCAGGCCGGCTATGTGCGCGCGCTCTCCCTCGGACTCGTCCCCGGCGCGTTGCGGAGCGCCTCCGCCGCGCGTCTCGTCGAACTGATCCGCGCCGCCGACACCCACCTCGGCACCGGCTTCCTCGCCACCGGTGACCTGCTCCCCGTGCTCTGCGACACCGGCCATGCCGACGTCGCCTACGAGTTGCTCTTCCGGCGCACCGCACCGTCCTGGCTGTACATGCTCGACCACGGCGCGACGACCATCTGGGAGGACTGGGAGGGTGTCGACGGGAAGGGAGACGCCCACGACTCCCTGAACCACTACAGCAAGGGCGCCGTGATCCGCTTCCTGCACACCCACACGCTGGGGCTGCGGCAGGCACCGGGGTCGGTGGCCTGGGAGTCCTTCGAGGTGGCGCCCGTACCCCACCCGTCGCTGGCATGGGCCCGAGGCACTCACGTGTCGCCGCAGGGCACGATCTCGGTGGAGTGGCGGATGAGCGGCGGCGAGCTGACCCTCACCGTCGACGTGCCGCCGGGCACCACCGCGCGCGTCGTCTTTCCCGACGGCACCGCCGGGACCGCGGCCCCGGGCACCTTCCGTGCCACCCGCCCCATGGGGAACGCGCGTTGAGCCGACGGCCGGACGCGACCCGGCAAAATCCGACCGCATGGTAATTTTCAGCCAGCATTGCCACGCGTTGCCACGCGAGGACCCGCGCGAACCGGCACCGCCGAAGGGAGCGAGCACACCGTGGGTGAGGCGAAGGGGCGTGGGCCGTACGCCAAGACACCGGCCCGCCGAGCGGAGATCGTACGGGCGGCACGTGACAGTTTCGCCGAGAACGGCTATGCCAAGGCCTCCCTGCGGGACATCGCGGAGCGGGCCGGCATCACCCACGCCGGGCTCCTCCATCACTTCCGCAACAAGGAGGAACTCCTCGCCGAAGTGCTCGCCGAGCGGGACTCCGAGGAGTGGCAGCAGGGCCTGGCCCAGGTCGAACATCCGGAGCAGCTCGCGCCCTACCTCGGCGAGCTCATCCGTCATCACCAGAAGGCCCCCGAGTTGATGCGCCTGTGGATCGAACTCGCCGCCACGGCCTCACGCCTGGATCATCCTGCTCATGCCTACTTCGTCGAGCGGTACGAACGCGGGCGCGCGCAGTTCGCCGAGGGCTTCCGCGACGCGGCGGACCACGGCCGGCTGCGCGAGGAGCTCAGCCCCGAGAGCGCCGCGGTGCTCTTCCATGCCGTACTCAACGGCCTTCAGCTGCAGTGGGTACTCGACCAGGATATCGACGTCACCGGACCTCTCAACGACTTCGTGCGCCTGCTCCTCGACCGGGACGACAGGGGCGACGGGGACGGCCCTTCGGGCCGCCGGCGCCAAAGCGGTCACTCGTCGTAGCGGTAGAAACCCCGGCCCGTCTTCCGGCCCAGCGTGCCCGCGGCGACCATACGGCGCAGCAGCGGGGGCGGGGCGTGCAGCGGCTCCTTGAACTCCTCGTACATCGACTCCGCGACGGACTGCGCGGTGTCCAGGCCGATGAGGTCGAGCAGCCGCAAGGGCCCCATGGGGTGGGCGCAGCCGAGGACCATGCCCGCGTCGATGTCCTCGGCGGAGGCGAAGCCGGACTCGAGCATCCGGACGGCGGACATCAGGTAGGGAACCAGAAGGACGTTGACGACGAATCCGGACCGGTCCTGGGCCCGGATCGCGGTCTTGCCCAATCGTGTGGTGACGAACTCGGTGACGTGGTCGACGACGTGGTCGGAGGTGAGCTGTGTGGGAACGATTTCGACGAGCTTCTGCACCGGGACCGGGTTGAAGAAGTGCATGCCGATGACACGGTCCGGTCGGTCGGTGCACGCCGCGAGATCCATGACGGGGATGGAGGAGGTGTTGGACGCGATGATCGCGTCCGGGGACCGGAGCACCTTACCGAGCGTCGCGAGGGTGGCGGTCTTCACCTCGAATCGTTCGGCCACGGCCTCTATGACCAGGTGGCGGTCGGCGAAGTCCCCCAGATCGGCGGAGAAGGCCAGCCGTGACAGCGCCGCGTCCCGGTCCTCCTCGGAAAGCTTGCCGCTGCGGACGCCACGGTCGAGGGAGGCGATGACGCGACGCCGGCCGGCCACCGCCGCCTCGGGACCGACCTCGCCGACAAGGACGTCGAGACCCGCGCGAGCGCAGATCTCGGCGATTCCGGAACCCATCAGCCCGCAGCCGACGACCCCTACTGTGACGATCTCACCCATGCGAAAAGCCTCTTCTCATCGAGGTAGCGGCTGGACCGGTCGACGCCGTCCGGGCCCACCGCTCAGCGCCGCGGAGAGACGACGAACAGGTATCCTCGCCAGAGTATGGCACCAAGTACCACTGGTAGAGGAACTAAGTCCCCTCCGGGAAAGGGGGCGACGTGGGGCGTGGTTCAGGTTTCGTCGAGGGTGGCCTCGACACCCCGGACCACGCGCCACATCGGCGTTCCGCGTTTCGCGATGAGCACCACCACGTCGTCCATCGCGCCTTCCCCCTCCCCGGGAGCCTCGGCCCCCGGGCCCCAGGTACTCCGCACATACTCCAGGGCGTGGTCCACGCGGGCCGTGACATCCCCCTGACCGCCGGAGCGAAGCCATGAACGGAGCGCGTTGTTGTGGGCCGCGACGACGGCGGCGGCGATCACGTCCGCCCGCAGGGTTCCGCCGGACCAACCGGTGAACCTCCGGCGCAGGTAGTCGGCGAGGGCGCGTTCGTATCGCCAGACCACGGACAACTCATGGTTGCGAAGCCCGGGCACGCTCCTGGTCAGCCGATAACGCTGCACGGAGAAGGACGGATTGGCCGCGTACATCCGCATGACCAGGCGCGCGGCGTCACAGACACGCGCCACCGGCTCCTCCTCGCCGCTGCCGTGGCGCAGGAAGTCCGTCATCTCCGCGAGGCATCCCTCGTGGTCGGGGAAGACCACGTCCTCCTTCGACGGGAAGTAGCGGAAGAAGGACCTCCGCCCCACCCCGGCGAGCTTGACGATGTCGTCGACCGTGGTCTGCTCGAACCCGCGCTCCGAGAACAACTCGAACGCCGCCTCGACAAGGGCGCCCCTCATCGAGGGCTTCGCAGCGCCGTCGCCGGATCCCGGACCGTGTCCCTGTACCGCGTTCATACCGGGAACCTAACACCGGAGGGAGCCTGCCCACGGCGACGGCGCCTCCTGCGCGGGCGGGAGACGCAGGTGTCGACCTATGACACTGAGTGTGCATATTCCAGGGTACTGAGTACCTCGGATCGGATGTCGAGGGCCCCCTCCAGGTCCAGCGGACCACAAGGGCACACGATCTGCCGCGAGTTGCCCGCGTCGGGCCGCGTACGCAGGGGAACGGTGAGGGTGCCGTCGCCGGTGAGCGTTTTGCGGACGAAGTAGAAGCTGTCGTTGACGGCCTCGCCGCCGGGGCCCTCCGGGTACGAGGCGGAGCCGGCGCCGCTACCTCCGGGGGCGGGGGCGGCCGTGCCGAGCAGGCCGACCACGATCGTCACCAGGAGCGCCCCCGCCATGGCGAGGACCCAGCCGCGTACCGTACGGAACTTCGTCCACTCGGCGTGCAGCGTCCTGAGGAACCCGCCCCGCTCGGCGCGCCGCGTGGCCGGGGGGCGAGGGGTGAGGGTGGCGGTCATCGCGTGGCCTCCCCCGCCGGGATGCCCCGGTACTCCACCGCGTCCCGGGTGAGCTCCATGTACGCCTCTTCGAGCGTCGCCCGGTGCGCGGACACCTGGGAGAACGGCACCTCGTTCCGGGCGAGCAGGGCCACGATCTCCTCGTCGGGCAGGCCCGTGACGCCGAGGGTGTCGGGGCCGGTGGCGAGAACGGTGGCGCCCGCGCCGTGCAGGACCTGGGCGGCGCGCGGAGGCGCGGAGGTACGCAGGGTGACCCGGCCGCCGGACGCCTCGGCGAGCAGTTCGGACACGCTGGTGTCCGCGCAGGGTGCGTCCGAAGGGGGCGTCGAGCCCGACGTCGGTGGCGGTGACGGGGTCGAGGACGTCGGGCCGGAACAGCACCAGGGTGCCGGTCGCCGCGCCGAGGTCGCCGAAACGCTGTACCTGGCCGGGGCGGACCCACAGCCAGGTGCTGTCGGTGACGGCGAAGTCGGCGAAGTCGACCATGTGCCGGAGCAGCCCCTGTTCCACCGTGAGAGGCAGGTGGAAGTCCGGGCGCTGTGCGCGGCCGGCTCCCTCGGCGTCCCGCGCGCCGTCCGCCCCGCCGAGGCGGTGCATGCGGCGGCGCAGTTCGGCGATCGGCATCACCTCGACCCCGACCGTGCCGGGCGCGGGCGGGACGTACGGGATCTCCGGGATCGCTTCGTGTCCGTTTTTCACCACGCCGAGACCTCACCGTACCTGGGCGGAACCTTTCGCGGCTTCTACGTTTGAAGTCAGTGGGGAGCATATGCGGCGGTAAGGATGTCGCAGCTCCCGGCCCCTACCGATGACTCACTTCTACCCGTGTCAGGAGGCCCCGCATGACCGACCTCATCCGTCTGACGTACGCGTTCGACGCCTCCTGCGGCTGGTGCTACGGCTCGGGCCCGGCGCTGCGGGAGTTCACCGGCCGCAACGCGGACCGTATCGGGCTGCGAGTGTTGTCCGGCGGCCTCTTCTCCGGCCCGCGGGCCCTGCCCCTGGCGGCGTACCCGCACATCCCGGGCGCCGACCGGCACATCGCCACCGCTACCGCCTCACCGCCCACCGAACCACCACCACAGATCACGAAGGAAAGCACCGTCATGACGAACATCGCTGTTTACGGAGCCAACGGCACCATCGGCTCCGCCATCGTCCGCGAGGCCCTCGACCGTGGCCACACCGTCATCGCCGTCGTCCGCGACCGCGCCAAGGTCACCGAACGCCACGCGAACCTGACCGTCACCACCGGCGACATCCTCGACAGCCGGTCGGTCGCCGCTGCCGCGAAGGGCCAGGACGTCGTCGTCAGCGCTGTCGGCGGCGGTGACGGCCCCGGCCACATCGCCACCATCAAGCCTGCCGCCGTCGCCCTCGTCGAAGGGCTGCGGCCCCTCGGCGGGCAGGCACCCCGCCTGATCACCGTCGGCGGCGCCGGCTCTCTGCGCACCCCCGACGGCAAGCAGGTGTGGGACGCCCCGGGCCTGCCCGACTTCCTGCTGCAGATCATGCACGCCCACGGCGACGCCCTCGACTACTACCGGACCGTCACCGACGTCGACTGGACCAACATCAGCCCCGCGGCCATGATCGAGCCCGGCGCGCGCACCGGAAGCTACCGCACCGCCGTGGACGACCTCGTCAGCGACGACGACGGCAACAGCACCATCTCCGTGGAGGACTACGCGGTCGCCCTCGTCGACGAGATCGAGCGGCCGGGCCACCGCCGGCAGCGCTTCACCGTCGGCTACTGACCGACAGGGCGCAGCGGGGTGCCGAGCCCCCGCGGGTCTGCCCGGGGGGGCTCGGCACCCCGCTGCTCGGCGACCGGCCGTGGCACGGAAGTGCTGCGCGTCGGCGGCCGGGCACGGCCGGTAGAACGCTACAACCGCGCACCGACCACCTGATGGACCGAGGATATGGCGCTCGCCCCTTCCCCGACCATCCGGACAGCCTCCCAACGGCCTGGTACCCGGGTACGGCTTCGCGATCAACGTCGCGGCCGGCCTCGAAGCGCTCGACGACGCCGGCACCGTGATCATTCCGGGTTACGACGACATCGACGCGGCCTGTCGACCGAGCTTCTGGCCGCACTGCGAGCAGCTCACGCCCGTGGCGCCCGACTCGTCTCCATCTGCACCGCGGCCTTCGCCCTTGCCGCCGCCGGGCTGCTCGACGGGCGCCCCGCGACCACCCACTGGCGGCACGCCGAGCAGTTGCGTCAGCGCTACCCACACGTCGATGTCCTGCCGAATCAGCTCTATGTCGACGACGGCGACATCCTCACGTCCGCCGGCGTGACCGCGGGAATCGACTTGTGCCTGCACCTGATCCCCACCGACCGCGGCGCCGGGGAGGCCAAGCACAGTTCATCGACCGCTTCCGCCCCGAAGCGATCGGAGAGGAACTCGCGCCCCTGCGGGAGTGGATGCTCGACAGCCTCGCGGAGCCCCTGACCATCGGCCGCCTGGCGGAACGCGCCAACATGTCACGGCGGACACTGATCCGCCGCTTCCGCGAGGAGACCGGCACCCCGCCCATGACCTGGCTGACCGACGCACGCATCGACCGAGCACGCGAACTGCTGGAGGCGACCACCGTGCCCATCGAGCAGATCGGCCGCCTGACCGGTCTCGGTGCTCCCGCTTCCCTGCGGGCCACATTCCATCGGCACCTCGGCACCTCCCCTCAGGAATACCGGACCCTGTTCCGTCACAAGGACGAGACAGCGGACGCGTGACCGTCGGAACGTCCGCGCGAGACACCTGGTTTCAGGATCCCTACAACGGTGTACGGGTGGACAGCACACCGGCGTCGAACGCGCGGACCGCGTCCAGTACGCCCTCCAAGGCCGGCATGTCGACACTGACGGAGATCCGGCCGCAGATCGAGGCCGGCAAGCTCCGGGTCCTCGCGATCAGTGGCAAGGAGTCCCCGAAGGGGATGGACGCTCCCACCCTGACGCAGCTCGGATACGGCGAGGCCAGCACGGAAAGCATCGGCGGTGTGATGGCCCCGCCCGGACTCGGCGACGACGAACAGCAGGCCGTCGTACGGATGGTGGACCGGATGCGGCGTACGTCGTGCTGGAAGCAGACCTTGGAGCAGAACGACTGGAAGGCGGTGTGGCTGCCGGGCGACACGTTCGGGGCCGTCATCGACCGGCAGCAGAAACAGGTCACACAGGTGCTGAAGGAAGTGGGGCTGACCTCATGAGCACACAGCAGGAGGCGTCCCCCGAGGCCCCCGGGACGTTCTGGGGCCCGCGTGTCGCGGCGCTGCTCTTTCTCGCGGCGGGGGTGATCGTACTGGGCTGGGCGTTCGCCATCCCCGAGCGGGCCACCGACCAGGATGTGGGCCCCCGGGCCTTCCCCCTGCTGGTCGGCGCCGGGCTGTGCGTATCGGCCGCGATCTCCGTGACGCAGGCCTTCCGCGGCGCCGACCGGGAACAGAACGAGCAGGCCCACGAGGAGGCCCGGCTCACCGACTGGCGTCCGGTCGCCGTCCTGCTCGCGCTGCTGGTCGGCTACCTCTTCGCGCTCAGCCCCCTCGGCTACTGGCAGTCCACGGCGGTGCTGTTCACCCTGGTCGCCCGCATCCTGGGCAGCGCCAGGCCGCTGCGCGACGCGCTGGTCGGGCTCGTGCTGGCGCTGGCCGTGTACTTCCTCTTCGACCGTCTGCTGGGCATCCATCTGCCGCCCGGCATCATCCGATTGGCGTTCTGACATGGATGTGCTCACCAACCTCGGAGACGGGTTCGCCAGCGCGTTCAGCCCGACGCATCTGCTGCTGGCCTTCGTCGGCTGCACGCTCGGCTCGCTCGTCGGCGTACTCCCCGGCCTCGGCCCCGCCACCACCGTCGCGCTGCTGCTCCCGCTGACGTACGTCTTCGACCCGGTCGGCGCGCTGGTGCTGTTCGCCGGGATCTACTACGGAGGGATGTACGGCGGCTCGACCACCGCGATCCTGCTGAACGTCCCCGGCGAGACCGCCTCGGTGCCCACCACCCTCGAAGGCCATCCCATGGCCCGCTCCGGCCGGGCCGGCGCCGCGCTGGCGACCGCCGCCATCGGCTCCTTCGTGGCCGGCACAGTCTCCACCGTCGCGATCACCTTCATCGGTCCGGCCATGTCGCGGGTCGCCGAGCGCGTCCAGCCCGCCGAGTACTTCGCCGTGATGGTCCTCGCCTTCGCCACCGTCACCGCGGTCGTCGCCGACGCCCCGGCCCGCGGGCTGTGCAGCCTCTTCCTGGGGCTCGCGATCGGACTCGTCGGCATCGACAGTCTGACCGGCCAGGTCCGCTACGCCTTCGGCGTGCCGGAACTGTACGACGGCGTCCAGGTGGTGGCCGTCGCCGTCGGGCTCTTCGCGATCGGCGAGGGCCTGTACACCGCCGCCCGCATACGACGCGCGCCCCAGGAGGAGATGCTCCCCGTGGGCGGCCGCATAGGCATGAGCCGCGAGGACTGGCGGCGCTCCTGGAAGCCCTGGCTGCGCGGTACGGCCATCGGCCTGCCCATCGGCTCGCTGCCGGCGGGCGGCGCGGAGATCCCCACCTTCCTCAGCTACAACCTGGAGCGCCGGCTCTCCCGCCACAAGAAGCAGTTCGGCAAGGGCGCGATCGAGGGTGTGGCGGGCCCCGAGGCCGCCAACAACGCGGCGTTCTCCGGTGTGCTGATGCCGCTGCTCACCCTCGTCATCCCCACCTCGGCGACGGCCAGTGTGCTGCTGATCGCCTTCCAGATGTACGACGTCCAGCCCGGGCCGCAGTTGTTCCAGACGCAGTCCGCGCTGGTGTGGACACTGATCGCCAGTCTCTACATCGGCAATGTGATGCTGCTCGTGCTCAACCTCCCGTTGATCCCGCTGTGGGTGAAGCTGCTCAGACTGCCCCGGCCGCTGCTCACCGCGGGCATCATCGTCTTCGCCACGCTGGGCGTGTACGGGCTGTCGCAGAACGCCGTCGACCTCGGCATCGCCGTGGTCTTCGGCATCCTGGGCTTTCTCATGCGCCGCACCGGCTACCCCGTGGCCCCTCTGATCCTCGGCGCGGTCCTCGGCCCCATGACCGAAACCCAGTTCCGCCGCGCACTCACCTTCAGCGAGGGTGACTGGACGGTGTTCTTCACCCGCCCCCTGTCCGCGGCCATCCTGTTCCTGGCCCTGGCGGCCCTGGTCGGCCCGGTGGCCGTACGTTCCCTGCGCGGCCGGCCGGGTCGTAAGGAAGGCGCGTCCGACCAGCCGGAGCCGACCTCGGTCAGGTAGCCCGTGACTCTCCCGCGCCGTCGAGTTCCAGGACACGGGCGGCCTGTGCGAGGGAGTCGTTCTGCTGCTGCTCGTAGAGGGCGAACGGGTCGAGGACCTGGCGCCCGATGGCACCGGACAGCCACTCGCTGTCGTAGTCGGTGCCCGCGTGCTGGTCGTTCCGTACACCGTCGCCGGTGAGGTTGGACTGGAAGATACCGGCCGCGGAGCGGGGCAGAAAGTCCTCGTAGACGATGGGGTCGGCCCGCAGCCAGCCCTGCTCCACCAACTCGCCGACGCCGGCCGGCGGCCGGCTTCCGTCCCGCGGCCGGCCGGGCGTCACATGGTAGGTGAAGTAGGCCAACCGCCGGGCGGCGAGCTGCCGTTCGGTGGAGGGCACGTGTTCCGTCCACAGGGCGCGGGCGAGTTCGCCCCGGTCGGCCGTGGGGTGGGCCGCCGCCCGTTGGTCGACGAGGGTGAGCAGCCGGTCGTAGAGGGCACGGCCTTCGCGGGTGAGGGCGATGCCGCGCGCCTCGACCTCGCCGAACCGCACCCGTAGCGCCCCGGTGAACACACTGCCGTCCGGGGCGCGCTGGGCCCGGGGCTCGGCGAGAGCGCGGAAGGACGTCTGGCGCAGCAGCAGGTCGGGACCGTCCCAGCGCGGCGGTCCCTGGATGGTGTCGATCATCTCGATGCCGCGTTCCGTCATGCGCCGGTAGAGCTCGTCGATGTCCAGGACGCGCGGGGTGAGGTGGTTGACATGGGTACTGCGGACACCGCCGATGTCCGCGGCGACGGCGGAGACCCGCTCCAGGCTCTCGTACCAGGCCTTGTCGACCGGCTCCGAGGACAGCTCGAAGGCCCGCACGGCCAGGTGGAGAAAACGCTCGGCCTCCGCTTCGGGCAGTTCCCCTTCGGCTTCGGCCCGGTCGGCGAGAGCGAGCAGCTCCGGCGGGAACAGCTCACGGCCGGCGAGGAAGGTCTCCAGGCCGGCGCGCAGACCGGTATCGAAGAACCGCGGGTCGGTCGGGGGTGAGCATGGAGGTGAAGACGCGGAAGGGGTTGCGCGCCAACTCGTCGCGGGCGATGGGGCGAAAGGCGGTGGAGACGACCGGGACCGCGCCGCCGGCGGCCTCGCGCAGGTCGTAGAAGCCGACCGGGTGCATGCCCAGGGCCCCGAAGACGCGCGCGACCTGCCGCATTTCCCGTGGAGTGCCGACCCGGATCGCGCCATGCCGCTCGGCGGTCACGCGGCTGATGGACCCCAGCCGCTCGGCTCCGGCACCCTGGGCGCGCAGCACCTCCTCGTTGACCTCGCGGGAGACATCGACAAGCGTGGTGTAGGCGGGGACCTCCCGCCCGTACATGTCGGAGAGCCGCGCGGCGAACGCGGCACGCAACTGCCACTGGCCGGTCATCGAGATCGCTGCCTTCCCGTTGGCGGGAGTCACACCCCACGGCGTGCCTTTTGGAGCAACGTACAAGACGTGGCGTGGCCGGGGAACTTCGTGGCGCATTGACGCGAGCACGTCATTGCCCTACGTTCTGGGAGCGCTCTCAGCCACCCCCAGCCGATCCCGGAGCCGCCCGTGTGGACAACGCTGTCAGTCCGGCCGCGTCATCTGGTGGCGCCGCTTGCCGTGGCACTCCTCGCCGCCCTGACCCCACAAGCCGCGGCCCCGGCGGCAGCCGCGGCCGCCGCCCCGACCGCGGCCATCTGCAACACGTACTGCGACGCCCGCGACCCGGCGCTCTCGCCGCAGGACCGTACCCCCGTCTCCACCACGCTCTTCTCCCGCTCGATCGTCCTCCACTTCGACGACCAGGACGCGATGGGCTGGGCCTCGACGGACAACGGCAGCCCCGGCGACGAGGTCTGGCTCGACCGGTCCTTCGACGGCGGGCGCACCTGGAGCTCCGGCAGCCGCCTCGGCGCCACCACCGTGGCCGCCGGACAGCGCGGCCGGCGCACCCTCATGTACAACGTGGACGACTGGAACACCAACGGGGTCGGCGCCCTGCGTGCCTGCGGCAAGGCCGGGGACCGTACGGACATCGCCTGCACCCCCTGGGCACGTACGACCTGGAACGCGTGGGACCGCCGGACCGCCGCGGCCACGGCGCAGATGCAGTTCTACAACAACGGCACCGGACTGTTCGACACCACCGGCTGGTGGAACTCGGCCAACGCGCTCACCGCGGTCATCGACAACATCCGCGTCTCGGGAATGCCCAGCTACCGGTACGCCATCGCCAACACCTACAATCGCCAACTGAACGCGCACGGAGGCCAGTTCCGCAACGACTACATCGACGACACGGGGTGGTGGGGGCTGGCCTGGATCGCCGCGTACGACGCGACCGGTGACAGCCGCTATCTGAACACCGCACGCGCGGACGCCGATCACATGGCCGCCTACTGGGACGGTGTCTGCGGCGGCGGTGTGTGGTGGAGCACCGCGAAGACCTACAAGAACGCCATCGCCAACTCCCTCTACATCCAGCTCAACGCGGCACTGCACAACCGCGTCCCCGGCGACACCGTCCATCTGGGCCGGGCCCGCGCCGGCTGGTCGTGGTTCCAGGGGACCGGGATGGTCAACAGCGCGCGCCTGGTGAACGACGGCATCGATCTGTCCACCTGCCGCAACAACGGCGCCGCCGTCTGGTCGTACAACCAGGGTGTGCTGCTCGGCGCGCTCACGGAGCTGAACCGGGCCACCCAGGACACCGCGCTCCTCACCACGGCGCGGCAGATCGCCGACGCGGCCACCACCTCCTCGTCCCTGAACACCGGCGGCATCCTGCGCGACCCGTGCGAGGGCGGTGACTGCGGGGCCGACGGCCCGTCCTTCAAGGGCGCGCACGTACGCGGGCTCGGCAAGCTCAACGCGGCGCTCGCCGACCACCCCTACACGGCGTATCTGTCCCGGCAGGCAGAGGCCGCGTACGCCCGTGACCGCAATCCGCTCGGCCAGTACGGGCTCCGCTGGAACGGCCCGCTCGACACGACGGACGCGGCACGCCAGCACAGCGCGCTCGACCTGCTGAACGCGGCGCCCTGACCTCCCGACTCCCCGCACGGAGGCGAGGCGGGGAGACAGCGGGCCACCTCCTCGGGAGCGGGGCGCGACCAGGGCCACCCGCGTTCAACCGGCCTCCCCGTGCCCATGCGACCCCGGCACTCCGACGGCCTCGGCCGGGGCCCAAAGATTGGCGTGTTCACGGCGATACGAGCGGGGTGTCAGCGCCCATACTGCGGTCTGGACCCGCCGGGCGTACCGGCCGGTCGGCACACGACAGCGGCGCGGCGGGCCCAGCCGTCGCGCCCACGAACGAGGAGACGCTCGTATGAGTGGATTACGGATGACCGGACGTCTGAGATCGCTGACCCGCCTCTTGGCCGCAGGCGTTTTCATGGTCGCTGGTCTGTCCAGTACGGCGGCGTACGCGACGGAAACGGCCCCGCTCAGCGCCGCCGCTCCGCAGCTCGGCATCCAGTTCAACGCCGACGGCGACGCGGGCCAGTGCGGCGGGAGGACCGGGGAGCAGTGGGCCCCTTCGCCGGACTGGACGCAGGCCATCCGCTTCGACACCGACAGCCGTCCCGGCGGCTGCCAGCTGGCGTTCGGCGTCTACGACCCGGACCGCACCCTCGCCGGCTCCACCATCAGCTACTCGCTCCGGCCCAGCCCCGGCGGTGAAGCCGGTCAGTGCGGGTCCTACCAGGACACCTACTCGATGCCGATCCTGCCGATCCCGGTGTTCGGGCAGGCCGTCAGGGTCGACACCGACGGCCAGCCGGGCTGGTGCAACCTCACCTTCACCGTGACGGGCAACATCGTCCTCGACGTCCAGTTCTACCCGGACGGCGACGCGGGCCAGTGCCCGGACGCTCTGCCCGCGGGCCAGTTCCGCTCCGCCTTCGTCGGCACTCCGGTCACGGTGAAGATCGACGCCGACGGCCGCTCCGGCGGCTGCCAGTTCCTGCTGCGCCTGCGGCACTTCTAGCGCCCCGTACACCCGGTTCCGTGCCGCGTCCGCGGTGCGGCGCCCCTCCGGGACTCAGCGTCGGCGAAACCAGGACAGTATGCGGTTGATCGCCTTGCCGGCGTCCCGGTCCCGGCAGTAGAACTTTCCGGCAGAGAAGGCCGGTACGTGGTGCCCTTCGGGCCGAGGTCGCGCGTGACGGGGGCGGCGGAGGCGTCGGGGGCACCGCGTGCCGGTGCAGCGCGACAGCGCGATCCGTGTGGACGGTGAGGGTGTCCCGCTGCGAGAACCGCCGCGCCGGCTACCGGACCTCCTGCGTTCGGCACGAATGGGTGAACGCGATGGGCGCTCGGGCGGGGCCGGGCAGGACGGTCGTCGTGGTGGGCGAGGGCGCGGCCGCGCACCCCGCCCAGGGCGGACCGTCGCCCTGTAGGCACGTTGATGTGATGGTTCACCGGCTGCGGAGAGGTCTGCCGGCCTGCCGACCGTCCGGCTCCTACCACTCGGTCAGTGATCCGTCGGCGTTGCGCCACACCGGGTTGCGCCAGCGCTGGCCCACCTCGGCGGCCCTGCGTACGGCGGTCTCGTCGATCTCGATGCCGAGCCCCGGCGCGGTCGGCCGGCTGATGTGGCTGTCGGCGAAGTCGAAGACGCTTCTGTCGACCAGGTAGTCGAGCAGATCGGAGCCTCCCCCTGTGTTGTAGTGGATGCCCAGACTGGTCTCCTGGATCAGCGCGTTGGGACTGGCGAAGTCGATCTGGAGGCTGGCGGCGAACGCGATCGGGCCGAGTGGGCAGTGCGGGGCGAGCGCCACCCCGTACGCCTCCGCCATCGCGGCGATGCGGCGGACCTCGGAGATACCACCGGCGTGGGACAGGTCCGGCTGCGCGACCGCGATCCCCGATCCGAGCAGATCACGGAAGTCCCAGCGCGAGTACAGCCGCTCCCCCGTGGCGATCGGCACGGTCGTGGAGGAGCAGATCCGCCCGAAGTCCGCGGTCAGCTCGGGCACGATCGGCTCTTCGACGAACAGCGGGTGCAGGGGCTCCAGCAGGCGCAACGCCTCGCGGGCGACCGCGGGCGAGACCCGCCCGTGGAAGTCGACGGCGATGTCGGCCGTGTCACCGATGGCCTCACGTACGGCGGCCACCCGCCCCACCAGCAGGTCGAGTTCCGCCTTGGACTCCAGCGCCCGTGCCCTCCCCGTCCCGTTCATCTTGACCGCGTCGAAGCCCTGCTCCATACGTTCCAGCGCGTGCTCGGCGACCCCGTCCGGTTCGTCACCGGCGATCCACGAGTAGGTACGCACCCGGTCGCGTACCGCGCCGCCGAGCAGTTCGTACACCGGCACACCGAGCGCCTTGCCCTTGATGTCCCACAGCGCCTGGTCGATCCCGGCCACCGCGCTGGAGAGGATGGGGCCGCCCCGGTAGAAGCCGCCTTTCGTCATCACCTGCCAGTGGTCCTCGATACGGAAGGGGTCCTTGCCGATGAGGTAGTCGGAGAGTTCCTCGACGGCCGCGGCGACTGTCGCCGTACGTCCTTCGACGACCGGCTCGCCCCATCCGGTGACGCCCTCGTCGGTGCGTATGGCCAGGAACAACCAGCGGGGCGCCACGGAGAAGGTCTCCAGTGCCACGATCTTCATTGATCTGCCTTTCCTGTGATCGACGTGATGAGTGCGGGCAGTTGTGCGAACTGGTCGGGGTCGGCCAGCGCCGACCCGAGTGACACCGCCGCGGCCCCTGCGGCAAGGAACTCCCCGGTGTTGGAGAGGTTCATGCCGCCGGTCGCGACGAAGCGCGCCTGGGGGAAGGGGCCGTGCATCGAGGCGATCCAGCCCGCACCGAGGTCGGCCGCGGGGAACGCCTTGAGCCAGGTGAGCCCGAGAGCCTCGGCCTGCTGGATCTCGGACGCGGTCGCGACGCCCGGCAGGTGCGGCAGGCCCGCGGCGAGTGACGCCTCGGCCACTTCGCGGGAGAAGCCGGGAGCCACGGTGAAGCCCGCACCCGCCTCCACCGCTCGCTCGACCCGCTCGACGGTGGTCACCGTACCGGCCCCCACCACGGCTCCGCGCTCCGCTCCGGCCTCGACCGCGGCACGCAGCGCGGCCACCGCGGTCCCGTTCTGTACGGGCACCTCGACGAGCCGGATGCCTATGTCCCATGCCCGTCGGCTCACCTCCACCGTGCGTGCGATGTCGAAGCCGCGCAGGATGGCCATCAGCGGCAGCGTGTCGAATGCGTCCTGGAAGAACTGTCCGGATGCGGTGTTCATTGGGTCCACCCGAGTGTGCGTGAGACGGTCTGTGCGGTGTGTCTGATGGCCGGCAGATGTGTGTGCAGGACGGTGAGGTCGGTCTGTGCTCTCAGCGCCGTCACCGAGATGGCCGTGCGTACGGTTCCGGTGCCGTCCCGGACCGGGACGGCCACACAGTTGACGAACGACTCGTACTCCCCGTCGTCCTCGGCCCAGCCGCGTGCCCTGACCTCGCGCAGCCGGGCTGCGAACGCGCCGGCGGTGGTCACCGTGGTGTCGGTGAACCGCTCGTAGACGTAACCGGCCAGCAGCTGCTCGCGTTCGGGCTCGGGCAGGAACGCCAGGATCGCCTTGCCGACACCGGAGCTGTGCAGCACGACCGGCTTGCCGATCTCCGAGTACAGCCGTACGGTGCCCTGCGGTTCGACCTTGTCGACATAGATCACGCGCCCGTTCTCGACGGTGGCGATGTGCACCGTGAGCCGGAGCTTGCGGCCGAGCTCGGCGAGGAACGGGTGCGCGCTCGCGCGCAGATCGAACTGTTCCAGGGCGGCTGCCGCCAGTCCGGCCAGGCGGTACCCGACCGCGAAGGTGCCGTCTTCCCGTTTGCGGGCGAGACCGCCCCGGCGGGGGTCCTGGAGCAGGCGCAGTGCGGTGGTCCGGTGCACGCCGAACCGTTCGGCGACCGCGGCCGGGTGCTGTGGGCCTTTGCTGAGCATCTCCAGGATCCGGATGGCCCGCTCGGCCGACTGGCTCACCGGGGCGTTCCGTCCGGGTCGTGTGCCGGACGGCGCAGCGACGTGGCGTCGGCGTGGTCCTCGACCGAACTGAGCGCGAACGCGGCGACGCGGTGCCCCAGGCGCAGCCTCTCGGCCGGTGTGTCGTTCCGTAGCCACGCCGACAGGTAGCCCGCCGCGAACGCGTCGCCCGCGCCGACCGGTTCGACCACGTCGACCGGCTCGGCGGGGACAAATGTGCCCGGGTCCGTGCCTGACTCGAACAACACGGCGCCGACGTCCGCGTTCTTCACCACCACGCTCGCCGAAGGGCCGATCAGGTCCCGTACGTCCTCCGCGGTCGTGGTGCCCCATACCTCCGCCGCCTCGTCGAGCCCGACGAACACGACGTCGGCCTGCCGGGCCAGGGCGAGGAGCGGCACAGAGGCGTCCTCGGTACTCCACAGCGCGGGACGGTAGTTCACGTCGAACGAGCGGAGGACCCCGGCCTCGCGCGCACGGTCGAACAGGGCCGTGGCGGTACGGGCGCAGCCGGCCGACAGCGCCGCGGTGATTCCCGACAGGTGGACCAGCCGGGCCGGGGCGATCGGGAGTGTGTCCAGGTACGCGGGGGTGAGCAGCGAGGCCGCGGACCCTTGCCGGTAATAGTGCACCCGGGTGCCGTTCTCGCGGGACGGGTCCTTGAAGTAGACAGCCGTCGGAGCGGACGGATCCCGCTCGACATGGCGCACGTCCACCCCGGGCCGGGCGACCGCCAGGAGCACCCTGTCACCGAGGGGGTCGCTGCCCACCCGGCTCGCCCATGCCACCCGGTGGCCCAGATCGGCAAGGTACTGCGCGACGTTGGACTCGGCACCCGCGACCGAGAGAGTCACGTCCCGGGCCATGGCGAGCGGCTCCCCGTGCCGGGGCGCCACCAGGACCATGGCCTCGCCCAGGCACAGGACTTCGTGGTCTGACACTACTTCCACACCTCCGCGTATTCGACGTCGATCGGAGTACTGCCGTCACTGGCCCCGGACTCGATCGCCTTGCGGCGCAGCGCGCGCGGGGGACGGTCTCCGGCAGCAGCAGAACCGAAATGGCGGTGATGATCCCCGAGAGCGCCAAGTAGCCGACGAGCAGCCATGGGGTGTCCCCTCCGGCACGGACCGACCAGGAGGGTGGCGATGAACGGGGCGGTGCCGGAGAACAGCACGGCCGTGGTTTCGCGGGCGGGCACGAGGCCGCTGAACCGCACTTCGGTCGGCAGCAGTTCGGAGTAGAAGGAGCCCGCGGGACCGAAGACCACCGAATTGAGCGTCACCGCGAACGCGAAGCTGACGGCCATGGAGATCACCGGCAGTGACTTCGTCCCGACGAGCAGCCAGAACGGCGCCGCGAACAGGGTGGGCAGCGCCGCGTAGAAACCGCGCTGAGTGGGCTTGGCGCTCTCGGTGGTCCACATGTACGCGCCGCCGAGCGTCGCGCCGACGCCCAGCCCCTGGAGGATGCGGCAGAACACCAGTACGGATCCCACGACGGCTGCCAGGGCGTTGCGCTTGCGGGAGGCCGCCTGGGGATCGGCGTCGGGTGCCGGGGTTGGTCGGAGGTCTGCCATGTGTGCTCCTTTGCACGGGGCGGGGTGTTGTCGCTCGTACGGCGCTACGGCGCCGCGAGGGCCTGTGCCGCCCACAGTGATTCGGTCACACCAACCTCGCCCAAAGCACACCGCGCACAGCTTGTGCGCATGGTGCACACCTAATTCCTGACACACTGTCAACCGCCCACCCCGCTGTCGGACCGCCTCAAGTCGAGTCGGCCCCGCCACGGATGATTGATCCGGACACGACTGAACCGGTCGCCCGGACACGGCAGTTGCCGTCACGGCGCCGACAGGAACGTCCGCACGGCCGCCAGGTCCCGAGACGCCTGCACATGGAGCGACTCGACAGCGGTCACCGCGGCATCGGGGTCGCCTGCCTCGACCGCTCGCAGCAGTTCCCGGTGCACCGGGATGGAGTCGGAGAAGCGCTGGGCGCCGTGCACGATCCGGTCGCGTATGCGCAGACCGGCCTCGATGACGACCTCCATCCGGCTCAGGAGTTTGTTGTGCGCGGCGTCCAGCAGAGCGCGGTGGAAGGCCAGGTCCGCCTCCACCATCGCGTCCATGTCCGCCCCTGCCGCCGCCATCGCGTCGAGAGCCAGCCGCATCGCGTCGAGGTCGGATTCGGTGCGACGGACCGCGGCGAGCCGAGCTCCGGCAGGCTCCACGATGGCGCGAACCTCGGCGAGGTCCTCCAGGAAGCCATCGGTCGGAGCACTGCTGCCCTGCCAGCGCAGCAGGTCGCTGTCGAGCAGATTCCAGTCGGCGCGGGGACGGATCGTCGTGCCGCGCTTCTGCCGTGATTCGATCAGTCCTTTGGAGGCCAGCACCCGCAGCGCCTCGCGCACCACCGTCTTGCTGACACCCAGTTCCGCTTCGAGCCCGACCGAGTCGATCACGGAGCCGGGTGGGTAGTCGCCGCGGATGATGCGCCGCCCGAGTTCCTCCACCGCCTGACCGTGCAGCCCCTTACCTGGCAGGGTCACCACGTCCTCCGTCTCCGCTCGGGCCCCGTCCGCGGGCAGTGCTCGCAGCTCACCGCATGACGCACGCTCACGAGGACTCCTTCATGACGCTCCAGCCTCCGTCGACCACAAGGTTCGCACCCGTCACACGGGAGGCGTCCGCCGATGCCAGAAACGCGACGGAGGAGGCCACCCCTTCCGGCACGCCGAAGCGCCGCGCCACCGTGGCCGCCACCCTGCACGTTGATCCGGATGTGGGCCCGTACTCGACGGCCGGCTGCCGCCCCAGCGGGCAGAGCGCGCCCTCCGCCGTCCGTGATGGCCGCGGCCACCGCCTTTCCGGCCGTGTCGTCGATGTCGGTGACGTCATCACACGCTCTCCAAGTAAGGTACTGCAGCCACCCTAGCTCTTTCAATTAATAATGCATATATCTTGACGGGCCCGTGGTCGGGCTCCAAAACTGACCGGCATGCGACCTTCAGATGTGGTAGCGACCGATGCCCGGCGGCGTCTGCGCCCGGCCGGAATCGCCTTCGGCGGCGACTACAACCCTGAGCAGTGGCCCGAGGAGGTGTGGGCCGAGGACGTCGCGCTGATGAAGGAGGCGGGCGTATCCATGGTGACGGCCGGGATCTTCTCGTGGGCCAAGGTGGAGCCGAGGCCGGGCGAGTTCGACTTCGCCTGGTTCGACCGGGTCATGGACAACCTCGCCGGGGCCGGTGTGGCCGTATGCCTGGCCACCATGACGGCGTCCCCGCCGCCGTGGCTGTCCCGGCTGCGCCCCGAGATCCTTCCCGAGACCGCCGACGGCCGCCGGATGTGGCCGGGCGGGAGGCAGCACTACTGCCCCTCCAGTCGCGTCTACCGGGAGCACGCCACGCGCCTGGTCGAGCGACTGGCCGACCGGTACGCCGACCACCCCGCGCTGGAGATGTGGCACATCGGGAACGAGTACGGCTGCCACACCCCGATGTGCTGGTGCGACGAGTCGGCCGCCGACTTCCGGCGCTGGCTGTCCGAGCGGTACGGCGACATCGAGACGCTCAACGAAGCCTGGTCGACGGCCCTCTGGGCACAGCGTTACGACACCTTCGGCGACGTGCTGCCGCCACGGCTCGCGCCCGCCTTCCCCAACCCCGCCCAGCAGCTGGACTTCGCCCGGTTCTCCGACGACGCACTCCTCCAGTGCTGTCTGGCGCAGAAGGAGGTGCTGAGGCGCATCACCCCGGACATTCCCGTGACGACGAACTTCATCGGTGTGCACAAGCACGTCGACACCTTCGGCTGGGCCGCCCACGAGGATGTCGCCTCCGTCGACGTCTACCAGGACCCCCGTGCCCGATAAGCAGGCTCCCGAACCGGCAACGGAGGGTGTGGCCGGGTCGGCATCCTGAAGCCCTGGGCTCAGCATCGCTGACAGGCTGCTGGAGCGTTGACCGGGCGAGGGGCGCTGGGCCGGGAAAGGGTCTGGCCAGCGCTCCCCACGTCAGCTCCCTGTCGTCAGCGACGCCGGATCGAGCTTGGCGGCTGCGTGGAATTACACGACGAGGGGACGGTCCGCCTTGAGCTGGTCGTGATCGATGAGCCAGCGAACGGACTCAAGCACGGCAGCCTCGGGTTCGTAGCTGGGGGAGTATCCGAGGAGGGTCTTGGCCTTCTCGATGGTGAGGCAGTGGCTGCGGTAGAGGTGGTCCCAGCTCTTCTCGGCGTGCTCGGGTGTCGTGGTCTTGCGGAACTCCTCCCAGGTCACTGGTTCCAGCGACGCTGTCTGTCCGAACCAGCCGGCTGCGATTTGCGCGTAGCCGCGAACGTTCAGCGCGGTGGGAGCGACGACGTTGAAGTCTTCTCCCGCTGCCGCGTCCCGATGTTCAATCGCTCGTTCAAAGGCCTGGGCGACGTCGTCGGCGTGCACATGGTGCATCAGTTCTGCGCCGCTGCCCGGGATCTGAAGCGGCCGTCCGGCCGAGAGCACGGCCCAGACGGCGGGATCGAAGTTGCCCAGCGGGCCGATCGGGTACCAGCCGGGACCGACGATGTGCCCGGGGTGCAGGGAGGTGGTCAACAGACCCCCGGACGCGGTCTCGTGCTTCAGCATCCGAGCGATGCGGTCCTTTTGGATGCCGTACTCGCCGAACGGCTCGGTCCCTGCCTCTTCCGCAATGGGCAGCTTCTGGCTCGGCCCGTAACGCCACAGGGAACCGCAGTGCAGCAGGTGCCCTACCTCCCCGCGAAGTCGTGCCACAAGGGCCTCAGCCGACTTCAGGGTGAAGCACACCAGGTCGATGACGACATCCGGGCGCAGCCGGGCCACTGTGTCGCCGAAAACACCTTCAGCGTCCTCCCGCTCCCGATCTGCTACCACTTGCTGGACGTGCTGCCATTCCGGCGACTCGCTATAGGCGGTGCGGCTCCCCCGGCTGATGTTGACCACCTCATGGCCCGCGCGGGTGAGCCGTGGGATGAGAAAGGTACCGATGTGGCCGCTTCCGCCAATAACCACGATTCTCATGCTGCTCCTCTGATCAGATGACATGCGATCTACTCGTGCTCCGCTCACAAAGGGTTACACCGGGCCGGTGCACCCCGGCGGACAGCCAGGCCGAGTCGGGCGCTGCTGCTTGGCGACGGGGAATCCGTGACGTCTCAGAGGGTGAGGATCACCTTGGTGGCGCGGCGTTCGTCCATCGCCTTGTAGCCCTCCGGGGCCTGCTCCAGGGGCAGGGTAAGGTCGAAGACCTTGCCGGGATCGATCGTGCGGTCCCAGATGAGCTGGATCAGGTCGGGCAGGAACCGGCGGACCGGGGCCGGGCCGCCGAGGGTGTGGATGCCGGCGAAGAACAGCTCGATCCCGGGGATGGTCACGTCGTAGTTCACTCCCACGTAGCCCAGGTGCCCGCCGCCGCGGGTGGCGCCGATGGCCTGCATGAAGGATTCCTGGGTGCCGACGGCCTCGATGACCGAGTGCGCGCCGAGCCCGTTGGTGAGTTCTTTGATCTTCGCGACGCCCTCGGCGCCGCGTTCTTCGACGATGTCGGTGGCGCCGTAGTAGCGGGCCAGCTTCTGCCGCTCGGGGTGGCGGGACATGGCGATGATGCGTTCTGCGCCCAGTTGCTTGGCGGCGAGGACGGCCATGAGTCCGACCGCGCCGTCGCCGACGACCGCGACGGTCTTGCCCGGCCTGGCCTGGGCGGCGACGGCGGCGTACCAGCCGGTGCCGAGCACGTCGGAGGCGGCCAGAAGGGCGGGGATCATCTCGGGGTCGGGCTGGCCTGGGGTAGCCACCAGGGTGCCGTCGGCGTGCGGAATGCGGGCCTTCTCGGCCTGGGTGCCGATCGTCTGGGCGACGAACTCGGCGTGCACGCACTTGGACTGGAATCCGGCCTGGCAGATCTCGCAGGTGTTGTCGGAGATGACGAACGACCCGACAACGAAGTCTCCGGGCTTGACGTTCTTCACTTCGGAGCCGACCTCTTCGACGACGCCCACGTACTCGTGTCCCATGACCTGGTGGTCGGCGGGCTCGATGCCTCGGTAGGGCCACAGGTCCGAGCCGCAGATGCAGGTCGCGGTCAGTTTCACGATCGCGTCGGTCGGCTCGACGATCTTCGGATCGTCGCGCTCCTCCACGCGGACGTCGCCGGCCGTGTACATAACTACTCCACGCATAGGTGGGGTCTCCTTGATCTTGTTTGCCGACGCCTGCGGCGCCGCTTCGTGTTCAGGAAGGCACGGCATTCCCGCAGCTTCCTCGGTTTGTGCAGCTCACACCGCCGAGCCCGCTGGAAGGGCGTAGCCAGCCCTGAGCTGGTCGCCACTGCCGTGGTATTAGGCGTGCGACGGCGCCGGGCGGTGGCGCCGAGTGAGCGCGAGGGCGATCGTCGGAACCAGAGTCAGCGCGGCGATGACGGTGCCGATGGCGGCGGGGCCCGTGTCCCTCAACGGAGATTCGAGTGCAAGTCCGGCGATCCAGGAGCCGACGGCGGTGCCGAGGTTGAACGCCGAGACGGTCAGTGCGGACCCGAGGGTGGGGGCCTGGCCTGCGAAGCGGACGGCCAAGGAGATCAGCACGGGGTTCGCACCGAGCCCGAACAGCCCCAGCAAGGCAACCAGGGCGACCGTGGGTCCGGCGTGACTGGAGAGCAGGCAGATCGCCAGCAGCAGGACCGTGGTCACCGCGGGGGCCACGATCGTCGTCGTGTAGGGACGCCTGTCCCCGAGGCGGCCTCCCACGAGGAAGCCCGCCAGAGCGCCGACACCGAAGCCGACGAGAACCAGCGGCACCAGTCCGGTCGCCAGATGGGACCGGCCGGTCAGCAGCGGCGAGATGTAGGTGTACGTCGACAGCACGCCACCGGCCGTGGTCGTGCAGGCCGCCAGCGCCAGCCACAGGCGCCCAGAGCGCAGAGCCGACAGCTCCGAGCGGACCGAGATCGCCCGGCCGCCGTCGGTGTCGTGCGGTACCCGGCGGGCGATGAGTGCCATGGCGGCCGCGCCGAGGACGGCGAGGGCCCAGAACGGTCCCCGCCAGCCCATCAGCTGCCCGGCGAAGGCACCGAGTGGCACACCGACGACGTTGGCGAGCATCGCGCCGGCGCCCACGACGCCCAGAGCGCGAGAGCTCGCGGCGGGACCGGCGGCACGGGCGGCCACCACGTTGGCCACCGCCCAGAACGCACCCGTCGCCAGCGCCGTCAGGAACCTGGCCGCCAGCAGCAGCGTGAAGCCGGATCCGAGGGCGACGATGACATGCCCGACAGCGAAGACGGCCAGAGCCAGGATGAGCGTGAGCCGCCAGGGCAGCCGCAGCGTCAGCATCGCCATCACCGGTGCGCCAATGATCATCCCGACCGCGAAGACCGTGATCAGCAGCCCGGCCCGGGCCACACTGACCTGCACATCGCCCGCGATCCGGGGCAGCAGGCCCGCCACCACGAACTCGGTCGTGCCCATCAGGAACGTGCCCAAAGCCAGCACATACACGACGAGCGGGAGCCGAGTGGGCGGCTGCTCGCGGGAGTCGGCACGGCCGTCGGCGGGGGCACGGAGGGTTCCTCCTCGGATGGTCATACATCGTCTCCTGAGGGGATCGAGAACGTGGTGCGCAGCCCACGAAACCGTCCCTGCCGCGCACGCGGGAGGCCGCGCTTATCGGGGGTACAAGCTCACCCCCCCTCCTCACGGTTGCGGGCCGTAGCGTGGAGGGCATGGAACGCCGCCCCGACAACCGCGCCGACATCCGTGACTTCCTCGCCACCCGCCGTGCCCAGCTCACCCCGGAGCGGGTCGGTCTGCCCACCAGCGGCCGGCGCCGGGTGCCGGGGCTGCGCCGCGAAGAGGTCGCCGTCCTCGCCGGCGTGAGCACCGAGTGGTACACCCGGCTCGAGAAAGGGCACATCAGCGGCGTCTCCGAAGATGTCCTCGACGCGGTGGCCCGCACCCTGCAGCTGAGCGAAGACGAACGCACTTACCTGTTCGACCTGGCCAAAGCCGCCCAGCCCAGATCCTCCGCCCGGCGCCGACGCAAAGCCGTCGACATCCCGCCCCGCGTCCAGTGGCTGCTCGACTCCATGACCCTGTCAGCTGCTTTCGTCAGCGACGGCCGCTTGGACATCGTGGCCACCAACGCACTCGCCCGCAGCCTGTTCGCACCGCTGTTCGACAGCGGCACCACGGACGAGCGCGGCCGCCCCAACTTCGCCCGGTACTACTTCCTCGACGACGACTCGCACGACTTCATGGACGACTGGGAGGGCGCCGCCAAGATCACCGTCGCACTGCTGCGCGCCGAAGCCGGCCGCTACCCGGGCGACAAGGCACTGCGCGAACTCATCGGTGAGCTGTCAACGGTCAGCTTCGAATTCCGTACCCTTTGGGCCGCCCACGACGTGCGCATCCACCACGGCGGCGTCAAAAGCTTCCATCACCCTGCTGCCGGCCTCATGACTCTCACCTATCAGCCTCTCGACCTGCCCATGTCCGCCCACGAGGCGCACTCCTTGACCATCTACACCGCCGAACCGGGCACCCCGGACGAGGACCGGCTCAAGCTCCTCGCCAGCTGGGCGGCGACCCGACTCCAGGAAGCCCACCCCACCGGCGACAGCGACCGCTGAGCCTCGCCTCGGCCGAGCCGCGCGAAGATCACTGCACGGTGCCAACATGGACGGCCAGCAGGTGATCCACGGCCCGCCCTGCGGGGCAGGCGTCCCAGAGCACTCCCGAAGCTCCGCGTGACTATCACAAACGGCCCTTTGCGCAAGCAGGATCAACAATCGGCTGCGGGCCCCTTCCCGGCCCTCGAACGGTTCTCAGATCTCGTTCTCACTCAAGAGTGGGACGGACCCCCTTCTGAGACTTGCATTATGCGAAAACCCGGGCCCATGACAGACCCTCAGCAGTCCGCCCCGTCCGACCGATCGGACGCCGACGACATCGAACAGCGCGCTTGTCCGAAGTGTGACGCGCAGCCCGGCTCGCCGTGCCGCTCGCGCGGTGGCGCAGTCGCCTCCGCACACCACACCCGTCGCTTCACCATGGTGCCCCGGCTGAAGAAGGCGCTGCGGGTGCCGACCCCGGCCGACCGCAGACCGGGCCGGCCATGGCGGCCGGGCACCCGCCCCGGCGCCGATCGACCCGGACCTGCCGAGCGCGGACTTCCGCATCGGGTATGCCCGCTGCTCAACCCTCGGGCAGGAACTCGACTCGCAGCTCGACGCGCTCAGCAAGCACGGCATCCCCAGGGACAAGATCTTCAGCGAGAAGATCAGCACCCGCATCCGCGTGCGGCCCCGGTTCGAGTAGGCACTGAGGACCGTGCGGGAGGTCAAGGCGCACGCCCCCCCCCCACTGCCGGGTCATCTTCACGGTGTACGAGATGAAGCGCCTCGGCCGCGACGCCGCCGAACTCACCGCGCTCGCCGACCACCTCACCGCCTACGGCCTGGTTCTGGAGATGCTTGCCGGACCCCTGCCCGGCATCTACGACCCCACCGGCCCAGGGAAGCTGCTGTTCGCGTCCTTCGCGGCAATGGCGGAGACCGAGCGGGAGAACATCCGGGAGTCGACGCTGGAGGGGCTCGACACCGCGGCCCGCAAGGGCAAGCACGGCGGCCGGCCGCCGGTCATCACCGACGACATGCTCCACACCGTGCTCCGCCGCTGGGCACTTGGCGAGTCCGTCGAGCAGATCCGGCCCGACCTGATCATCCCCACCGGCAAGCGCAAGGGACGGAGCCCGTCCGTCGCCAGCCTCTACCGGGCGCTCGCCGAGCACGCCAAGCGCGAGGCATACCCCGAAGCCGTCGAGCAGGCCCACGCCGACTTCGCCACGCTCCAGGCCGGCGAAGTCCCCGGGCCCCGTGACCTGGAGCGAATCACCAGCTCAGCGACGGCCCTCCGCGTCGCCCACGCTGAGAGCCGCACGGCCCTGCAGGCGATCAGCCACGTGATCGAAGTGCGCGAAAGCCACCTCGCCCGCGGACCGGGCACCGGCAGTCCGGCTGGCCCAGGCCGCTGTCGCCCGCTCCGGGCACGCACCCCGCGCCGTGGGGCGAGCACCCGACCAGCCCGCGCCACCGTCCGCCGCCGGCCCGACGAACGGGCCGGGGCCGCGCCGCTGATCGGTCAGGCGAGACCCTCCTCGTGGTGGGCATCTCCGATGCGGGTGCCAACCGCGCGTACCGGCTCCTCCCACGTCAGCTCGACGCGACGCCCATCCGCGATCCGGTGATGAACCGCCGTACCGCCCTCGGTACCGTCCGTCGGGCTGGCTACCGACGGCCCACTGCCCGTCGGCGACCATCGCGATGTCGTCTACCGTCCACGGCCGCCCGACGGCCCGGACCTTGCGCTCCAGCCCCGCCCCGTCCCAGCCTCTGCTCGGCGACGTCACGCCTGCTCCCCATTCCGCAACGTGCGGCCCCGTTCCGCAACCGGTTGAGACAACCGGCCGATCCATTCCCGGGGCAGGGACCATCCGCTGCCAACGGCCAGTTCGTGCAGGGCAGACGCTCCCTCCCTGTGGAGGACTACGGACCTCGGCGCACCGCATGTCAACGTACGAGTGTCGGTAAAAACCACAGGTCAACGGAGGGGTCGTTCCACCATGAACACCGCCGCCACTCTTCCGCCGGCCGTCGCCCGCCCCACTTCGGAGCGGCGTTCCTGGCTCCCCTCCGACTACTGCGCGGGCCCCGTCCTCGACCTGCTCGACGCCCTCGGCTGGAAGATCGTCACTACCCCGGAAGGCAACGTCCACGCGACGAGCACGGACGGCCACGTCCATGTCGGCTGGCTCCCCGAAGACCTCAAGGTCAGCGACGCCCTCGCCTGGGCCTGACTTACCCCCACCGATCACGCCTCGGAGGCCCCTATCTCACCGCGATCCCATCCAACATCCCTCCTACCGCTGCACGACCTCGCCAGACGGCCGATGCCAGACGGTGTACGCGGTGCGCTCGTCCAACGCCTCTCCGCCCTGCCCGACGGGCCGTTCGACATCGCATGGCCCTCTCCCGACGCCCCCAGAGACTCCACTCGGCCGCGTTCGCCTCCGCTGGGAACCGGCTTCCCTCGCGGGCTGGGACATCACGGCCCACCTCGGCCTGGCCAACACCGAGATGCGGCTCGCCTCCTGGCCCTCCGCCCCGACGACTGGCCGCGCCTGATCCGCCCGACCATCCACGAGGCCCTCGGCCTGTGCGCCGCCCTCGCGGTCGCGACCGCCGCCCTCAACCCCTCGCCACGTCGAGGGGGCCTTGTCGTACGACCAGCGGCGAACCTCGCAGTGGGTCAGTGAGCGGTGAAGCCGCCGTCGACCGGAAGTGCTACGCCGACCACAAGGCTGGCGCCCGGGCTGCACAGCCAGAGAACGGCTGCGGCGACTTCGTCCGCGCGCCCCAGCCTTCCGATGGACTGTTCTTTCATGATCTCCGCCATGGCTTCGGCCTGGTTCTCGACCATGTCCGCGGCCATGGGAGTGTCGATCACTCCGGGGCACACCGCGTTGATCCGGATTCCCCTGGGCGCGTACTCGACCGCGGCGCTCTTGGTCAGGCCGATCACGCCGTGCTTGGACGCGTGATAGGCCGCGCGCTGAGGCGCGCCCAGGAGGCCGCCCAGCGAAGAGCAGTTGACGATGATGCCACTGCCTTGTTCCCGCATGTGGCGCAGTTCGTGCTTCATGCTGGCCCAGATGCCGCGCAGGTTGACGGCGTTCACGAAGTCGAAGTTCTCGGCCGGCTCGTCGGCCGCGTCCATCGGTGGCACCTGCACACCGGCGTTGTTGAACGCCATGTCCAGGCGGCCGAACGTGGTGACCGCGCGTTCCACCATCGCGGCCGTCTGACTTTCATCGGTGACGTCGCAGGTGACACCGATCGCCTGCCGACCGTACGACGTCAGTTCCTCGGCCGCGGCCCGGACCGCGCCGTCATCGACGTCCGCCAGCACGACGGCGGCGCCGGCCTCGGCGAAGGCCCGCGCGGTAGCAAGCCCCATGCCGGACGCCGCGCCGGTGACGAGCGCCACCTTGTTCTCGAAGTTGTAGGTCGGGTTCATCGTGTGCGTAGCTCCAAACGCCGGTCGGCATGGCACCGACCGGTCAGAGAAGTGATCATGTCGCCGTCGTCGGGGCTCGGAGCGTTCAGACGTGGGTGTCGGTGTCGTCGTAACCCAGATCGCCGCCGAGTTCACGGGAGGCCTCGGCCTGTGCGAGGAGTTCCCGCGCCTTGGCCGTCACGCCTTCGATGGCGTCGGCGCCTGCGACGAAGCGCGGCAACGGCTCGCTCTGACCGGCGATGGTGAGCAGTGCGCGGGCGAGCTTGGCGGGGTCACCCGTCTGCCGGCCATTCATGCTCTTCCAGGCCGCGACGGTGGCCGTGGTGCGCTCGGTGTAGTCGTCGATGGTCGGCTCGGGCCAGATGGTGGAGCCGTCCACAAGGAGCTCGGTGCGGAAGAAGCCGGGTTCCACGACCGTGGTGTGGATGTTGTACGGGGCGACGTCGTAGCGCAGGGATTCCATCCAGCCCTCGACGCCGAACTTGGAGGCGGCGTAGGCGACGCAGAACTCCTGGCCGATCAGACCGGCGGAGGAAGAGAGGGTGATGATGTGGCCGGCGCGCTGAGCGCGCAGGACGGGCAGGACAGCGCGGGTGACGTTCATCGGGCCGAAGAGATTCGTCTCGATCTGCTGGCGCATCTGCGCGGGTGAGATCTCTTCGAAGTAGCCGGCGAAGAAGTTCCCCGCGTTGTTGACCAGGACGTCGATGCGGCCGAAGCGGTCGACAGCGGCCCGCACGGCGGCCTCGGCGTCTTCCAGACTGGTGACGTCCAGCTTGGCGACCAGCAGGTTGCCCTGGGGACCGCCGAGGGTCTTCTCGACCTCCTCCGGGCGGCGACCGGTGGCGACGACCTGGTGGCCGGCCACCAGGGCCTCGCGGGCGATGTCGGTGCCCAGACCGCGTCCGGCGCCGGTGACGAAAATGACCTTGCTCATGAGATTCCTTTCAGATGCCGCATCCGACACCCGTGCGTGGTGCGGTGATGAGGCGTGGCGTAGCCAACGGGGTCGGGCGTCCGGCCTTCGGCGGGCGGGATCAGGGGCGCAGCCGGGGCCGCCTGTGCACCGGTCGGTTCCCTCCGCCTACGTCATCAACGTTCGCAGCTTCACGCTCATCCGCAAAGGGGAGAATTCCTTACCCGGAGAAAAGGTTCCAGGTACAGTTTCTTGCCCCCCACGGCCGGTCGATTCGGTGCACACTGAGCCCTTCCCGGTAGCGTCTCGTAGCGGTTCGTGATCTTCGTTCAGCTGGTGCGGCCGTGTTCCATCTGGAGCAGGACGGGGGTGGTGCGGGTGATCCGGGTGATCGCCTTAGGGTCGAGGCTGACCATGCGCAGAGCCTTGAAGGTCACCTTGAAGAGGACGTTGGCACGTTCGGCCACGCCGTGGACGCCTCAGATGACGGAGTTGAACGCCTTGGCGTCGTTGGTGAGTTCGCCGCCCTGAGGCCCTTGACCGGAACGGAGGGCTGGGCCGGCGTTCTGGTAGCCGAGGTCGGTCAGGGTGGGGATGTCGAGGGACGGCGCAGGTGGTGTCTTGCTCGCGGCCGGGCCGGACCGGCGAAACCCAGAACGGCCAGCCGAAGATTGCGGAAACGACCTGGACGTTGCCGCCATGGTGCAGCGTTTACAGATCGTTAACTTGCGTGACTTTGAGCGGAATTATCAAGATTGGTTCACTTTGCGGCGCCATGAAGGATTTCTCCGATCAAGGAGCGAGATGCATTCCGGTCTCAAGAAGCGCTGCATGACTCCAGCCGCCGCAGTGGCGGCCGCCGGTGTCGCCCTGGCCGTGCTCTCAGCGTCAACCGCCGGTGCCAGCACGGCATCGCGGTCCGCCCCCGCCGGCGTCTCCACGTCGGCGGGCATACCGAAGGTCACGGTGAGGCCGGTCCCGCTGGCCGACCGGAACCCGAAGCTGCCCGACATCGTGGTGGTCGACGCCGGCGGCACCATCACCTCCACCGCGGCCGACCGCATCAGCTACCTGCACTACGGGCCGGCCCTCCCCGACGGAGTACGCGGGGTGCTCAAGCCGCTGTATCCGGAGCTCGGAAAGGTGGCCAACGTCTCGGTCGTACGGACCGACATCACCGGGTCGTCCTCCCAGACCAGCACGGAGAACATGTACGACCTCTCGCGCACCGTGGACGCCGCACTCGCCCTGCCAGGGATCGACGGCGTGGTCGTCAACAGCGGCACCAACGTGCTCGAAGAGGACGCGTACTACCTCGACCTGACCGTGCGCTCCGACAAGCCGGTCGTGATCAGCGGGTCGATGCACCAGTCGAAGACCTTCACCACCGACGGCGCTACCAACATGTTCAGCTCGATCCGGCTGGCAGCCAGCTCCAAGACGACCTGCTACGGCACCGTCATGCTGATGAACGACCAGTTCTTCGCCGCCCGCGAGGTCACCAAGACCGACGGCTACCGGATGGATACCTTCGGCGGCGGCAACTACGGCGCGCTGGGCGTCGTCAACGAAGACCACGTCCGTACGATGCGCGCGCCCGCCCGCGTGATGGAGTGCGGCAGGACCTCCTGGAAGACTCCGTTCGACCTGTCGAAGAAGAAGGCGACCGACCTGCCCCCGGTGGACATCGTGAGCGGTTACATCGGCTCCTCCCCGGCTCCGATCGACGCTCTGGTGGCGGCCGGCAACAAGGGCATCGTGACCTCGGGGCACGGCCCGGGCGGCATCTCGACCGCCCAGAGCGCGGCCGAGGCAAAGGCGATCAAGAAGGGCGTGCTCTTCGTCTCGGCCACCCGAACCGGGGGCGAGGGCACGTATGACGACGGAACACCCGGTGTGATCGGGGCCGCCGACCTCGCCCCGCAGAAGGCACGCATCCTGCTCCAGCTGGGCCTGACTTTCAGTGACAAGCAGGAGCGGATTCGCAAGTGGTTCACCACCATCGGGGACCCTGAGTTCGATATGTCCGCCTTCCGCCGGTAACAGGCCTGCCAGCCTCTCCTGCATGAGAGGCACGAGGTGGGCGGGCGGGATGACCTGTCACACCACGGAACACAATTCCCTGGCACAACGCGGCGTGCCACAGGGCGCGCGAAGCCACCACGCTTGAGGGAACCTGAAGATCCCGAGTGAACAGACGCTCCGAGCAGCCGAGCTCGCCGATCGATCCGCAACGACGCTCCTGCTCGGCACGAGGCATCGGCTCACCCGCCATCGCCAACGCGGTCTTCCACCCACTGACCGCCGAATCCGGGAGCTACCCATCACCGCGGAAGCCCCGCTTCGAGCACCAGGCTCCTCACATCCGTCCGGTGGGCTGACACGCCTCGCCGCACCAGGGCCGTCGCCGCTCGCCGGGTCCCCCTGCGGCGCGGCGGCGGCCTGCTCACTCCGCCCCCGGGGAAACCATTTCATGCTGAACATCGCGGGCAGGCTGTACGACTGGCGTCGCGAGGACCGCCGCTTCACTCTCACCACCGTCGTCGGTGTCAGCGGCAGCGCACCTCTGCCGCTGACACCGCGCTGGCCGTGAACTCCGACGGCGACGTGGTCGGCAGTGTCTCCGGCGACTGTGTGGAGGGAGTCGTCCAGGAACGGTGCCGGGAGACCCTCGAATCCGGCGGGGTTCCTGTGCCGGCGCGCTTCGGCCACTTCGACTCCGACGCCTTCGCCGTGGGTTCGCCCCACGGCGGCGAGATCGAGATCCTGGTACAGCGTGTGGACCTACGGTTCAGCCGCATCTCACCGCAGCCCTTGCCGAGGTGGCGGCAGGCCGTCCCGCCGCCGTGGCCGAGATTGTGGACGGTCCGGAAGAACCAACGGGGCGGGATCGTAACGGGCTGGCCGCACCGGTACCTGGCCGCCACCGAGGTGGACGCCCGCACCGCCGTCTGTGTCCTCATCCACGACGTCACTTCGACATTCCTCTGCTGAGGCTCGCACTCGGCCTGCCGGTGCGCTGCATCGGCGCGATGGGCTCGCGACGCGCCCACGACCATCGGCTCTGGCTCCTGCGCGGGGCCGGCGTGCGTGAACAACGCCTCACGCGCCTCAACTCAGCGATCAGACTTGCCCTTGGCGCGCACACCCAGGAGACGGTTGTCTCCATCACCGCCAAAATCGTTGCTCACGCGGCTGGCAGCCTCACCGACCCGCCGGATCGCGGCCCTTGATTCTCGCACTTTCGCACGAATCCACAAAGGGGAGAATCTCTTACCCGGAGAAAAAGTTCCTGGTATAAATTCCTACCCTCCATTGCCGTTCCATTCGGTGTCACACTGGCAGGTATGACTCGCAACGCGCATCTCAACGAGCTGGGCGAGTTCCTCAAGACCCGCCGGGCCGAACTGAGCCCCCGCGCAGTGGGCCTGCCGGAGACGGGCGGCCTGCGGCGGGTCAAGGGACTGCGCCGTGAGGAAGTCGCTCTGCTGGCCGCCATCAGCACCGAGTACTACACCCGCCTTGAGCAGGGCCGCATCCAGGCTTCAGGGCCCGTGCTGTCCGCTCTGGCGCAGGTACTCCGGCTGGACGACGACCAACGGGACTACCTCTTCGAACTTGCCGGCAAGGACCAGGCCCGGCCGCGCCGTCGTGCCGCGCAGAAGGTGCAGCCCACGCTGCAGCGCCTCCTGGACAACCTGATCGACACTCCGGCCATTGTTCTGGGCCGCCGCACGGACATCCTTGCCTGGAATTCCCTGGCCGCCGCCTTGATGTCCGATTACGCGGAAATCCCGGAGAAGAAAAGAAACCACACACGGATTCTTTTCACCGATCCCGCGATGAGAACCTTGTACGCGGACTGGGAGGAGGTCGCCCACACCACCGTGGCGCAATTGCGGATGCAGGCTGCCAGGTATCCCGACGACCCCCGGCTGGCTGCCCTCGTCGGAGAGCTGTCGGTGCAGGACCCGCACTTCCGCCGTTGGTGGGGCGACCATCATGTCGCCGCCCGCACCATGGGCAGCAAGACCTTCCATCACCCCGTGGCCGGTGAGCTCACCCTCGACTGGGACACCCTCACCGCCGGCATCGACGCCGAGCAGCAACTCGTCGTCATGACCGCCGAACCCAGCACCCCGTCCCACGACGCGCTGCGCATCCTCGCCTCCTGGACCACGGACCAACAGCAGCCCGCACCCGACACCACCACCTGACCACACCCGTACAGACCGGCCGGGGACCACCGCCGGAATACAACACACCCGCGATCGGCGATCCACAACCACGGTCCGTCCTGCGCGAAGGCTGTGTCGTGGCGCACCGTCGCGTCACACCTCTGGCACCTCGTTGCGCCCCAAGCCATTGCCCGCCCCTGGGCCAGTACATCCCACATTGATGAGGAACCACCCGTGAGTGCCCTGTTCACCGCCCTGCCCCTGCGGTCACTTGAGATCCCCAACCGCGTCTGGACATCCCCGATGTGCATGTACTCCGCCGCCTCGGACGGGCCGGAGACCGGAGTGCCGACCGACTTTCACCTCACCCACCTGGCCGGCCGGGCCGCCGGCGGTGCCGGGCTGGTGATGGCCGAGGCGACCGGGATACGGCCCGACGGGCGCATCACGCCCTGGGACCTGGGCCTGTGGAACGACCGCCAGCAGCAGGCGTTCGCCCGCATCACCGCGGTCATCCGCTCCCACGGGTCGGTCCCGGCCATCCAGCTCGGCCACGCCGGCCGCAAGGCATCCGTCGACAAGCCCTGGCTCACCGACCGGTACATCCCGGAATCCGAGGGAGGCTGGCAGACGGTCGCGCCCAGCCCGGTGCCGTTCACCGGGCGGTCGGTGCCTCACGAGCTCACGGTGGACGAGATCCAGCAACTGGTGCGTGATTTCGCCGAGTCGGCGGAGCGCGCGCTGGCCGCGGGCTTCCAGGTGGTCGAGTTGCACGGCGCCCACGGCTTCCTGATCAACTCGTTCCTCTCTCCGGCCTCCAACCACCGCACCGACTCCTACGGCGGCAGCTTCGAGAACCGCCTGCGCTTTCCCCTTCAGGTGGTCGACGCCGTACGCGAGGTGTGGCCCGAGGACCTGCCGGTCTTCTTCCGCACGTCGGCCACTGACTGGCTGACCGAGAATCCGGAGGACGCGCGCGAGGGCTGGACCGGCGACGACACCGTCCGCCTCGCCAAGGAACTCCAGTCCCACGGCGTCGACCTGCTGGACGTGTCCACCGGCGGCATGGTCCCCGACGCCACGATCCCCGTCGGTCCCGGCTACCAGGTGCCCTTCGCCGCCCGGACACGTGCGGCGACCGGGCTCCCCACCGGCGCCGTCGGCCTGATCCTGGAACCCGCCCAGGCCGAGGACATCGTCGCCACCGGACAGGCCGACGCCGTCCTGCTCGGCCGCGAACTGCTGCGCAAGCCGTACTGGCCCCAGCACGCCGCACTCGAACTCGGCGCCGAGCCCCGCTGGCCCGAGCAGTACGGCTACGCCGTCCGACGGCGCGGCAAGCGCTGAAAGGGGGAAGGTCCCTCGCGCGGTGGACGCGCGGGGAGGACTTCACACCGAACAGGCGGTATCCGCCCACCAGCACCGCGAGACGGTCCACACGCTTCCCGCCCGCCGAGGGGCGGCGGGTGAGCCGACCGCCGGCATCCACGAAAGGAACACCTCCTCATGAGCACAAGGCAGTCCCCATCGGTGAAGGCGATCGGCCTTCACACCTACGGCGGCCCGGAAGTGCTGCGTACCGTCGAGCTTCCTGAGCCGCACGCCCGTGCCGGCGAGGTGCGGGTGCGGGTGCGTGCCGCCGGAGTGAACCCGGCCGACGCCATGCTCCGCGACGGTTCCCTCGCCGCGTGGTACCGCGATCTCGAACCTCCCTTCATTCCCGGCATGGACGTGGCCGGAACGATCGACGAGGCCGCAGACGACGTCACGGCCGCGTACGGGCTCTCCGAAGGCGACCCCGTGATCGGCATCGTCGACAACCACGGCCGTCACGGCGGCTACAGCGAGTACGTCGTCCTGCCGGCCGCGGCCGTCACACACCAGCCCGCCGGAACGACGTTCCCGGAAGCAGCCTCGTTCCTGATGAACGCGCTGACCGCCCGCAGCGTCCTGGACACCCTCGCCCTCGCGCCCGGCTCGACACTGGTCGTCACCGGAGCCGGCGGCGCCGTCGGCGGCTACGTCGTCGAACTCGCCGCCGCCGAGGGCCTGCGCGTGGTGGCAGTGGCGTCGGCGCACGACGAGGAGTGGCTGCGTTCCCACGGCGCCGACGACTTCGTCGCGCGCGGTGACGACATCGCGCGACGCGTGCTGGACGTGGTGCCCGGTGGCGCGGACGCCGTGGCGGACGGTGCCATGCTGCACGACCGGATCGCGCCCGCGATCCGCGGCAACGGACAGATCGCGGTCCTCCGTTTCTGGGACGGCGATCCGGGCCGCGGCGTCATCGTGCATCCCGTGAACGTCCGCTCACGCGTCACCGACGCCGCATCCATCACCCGGCTGCGCGAACAGGTCGAATCGAAAGAGCTGACCCTCCGAGTCGCGGCGACGTTGCCCGCCGACCAGGCTCCCGAGGCTCATCGACTGCTTGAGAAGGGCGGCCTGCGGGGGCGACTCATCCTCGAATTCCCGCCCACGGCAGCCATGTGAAAAGGCGTCGCGGGAGTACCGAGACCGAGCGTCGTCCCACCCGTGCACGGGCATCGCCCTGCTACCACCCCGTCCGCACAAGGAGCATTGTGTCTGGCGACACCCTTCCCTTCGCCGAGGCCGTCCGGGCCCGTCACGCCGCTCGCGCGTTCCTGCCGGAACCACTGCCCGCCGGGCAGATCCGCGGCGTGCTGGAGGACGCACGGATGGCCCCCTCCAACTGCAACACCCAGCCCTGGCAGATCCACATCGTCTCCGGCCCGCAGCGTGATCTGCTGAGCAAGGAGCTTCTGCGGGCCGAAGCAGCAGGGGAGGCATCCGGCGACTTCACCTTCGACCAGAACGAGTACTTCGGCCCGTACGCACAGCGCTCCGCGCACCAGGCCAAGACCCGCAACGACGCTTTGGGCATCGCCCGGTCGGACCGCGCGGCACGCCGCGTGGCAGACCGGCGCAACTTCGCGTTCTTCGGCGCTCCCCACGTGGCCATGCTTTTCGCTCCCGCCTTCGGTGACGGCGTGCGCGTGGGCGGCGACATCGGCATGTACGCCCAGACCTTCCTGCTCTCCCTCGCCGCCCGAGGGCTGGGCGGGATCCCCCAGACCGTGCTGGGTCTCTACGCCGACACCGTCCGCGACGTCCTGGACGTTCCCGACGACCTGAAGCTGTTCTTCGGCATCTCGTTCGGATACGAAGACCACGCATCCCCGGACAACAGCTACCGCCTCGACAGGGTCCCCCTCCAGGAGAACGTCGTCACCCACGACACCCCCGGCCTGTTCGACAACCACCCATCCCCCACCTCCGCCTGACCGGTGGCCGACGGCGCCACGCCGGGCCGGCCGGTCCCCGTACAGACCACACGAAAGGAACAGCGCCATGAAGGGCTACGTCATCCAGGAGAAGGGCCGCGCCGACTGGCAGGAGGTTCCGGTACCGGAGATCGGACCGTACGACGCCCTGGTCCGCCCGACCGCGGTGGCCACCTGCACGACGGACGTGCATCTCATCGATTCGCTCTCGCTGCCGAACGCGCTGGGCAAGGTCATCGGCCACGAGGCGGTCGGAGTCGTCGAACGAGTCGGTGACCAGGTCACCGACTTCGCCCCCGGGGACCGTGTCGTTCTTCCCGCCGGGCTCGCCGACTGGCGCCACCCCCGGGCACAGCGAGGAGAGGGCAAGTTCCACCAGAGCAAGAGCCCCTACTTCTCCGACGACCCGACCAACGGAGGATGGTTCTCCGAGCTGGTGAAGTGCTTCGACGCCGACTCCAACCTGGCACACATCCCCGACGGAGTCACCGACGTCCAGGCCGTGTCCGTCGACGACATGGCCGCCACCGGGTTCACCGGCGTCGAACGGATGGAGATCCAGTTCGGCGAGGTCGTCGTCATCCTGGGCGTCGGGCCCGTGGGGCTGATGGGAGTGGCCGCTGCGGCGCTCCGAGGCGCCGGCCGCATCATCGCCGTCGGCTCGCGCCCGAACACGATGACCCTCGCCACGCAGTACGGGGCGACCGACCTCGTCGACTACAAGAAGGGTGACGTCTACGAGCAGATCATGACCCTGACCGGCGGCACGCAGGTCGACAGCGTCCTCGTCGCCAGCGGCGGCAACGCGAGTGACCAGATCGGCACGGCCATGAGACTCACGAAGTTCGGCGGCCACGTGTCGGTGGTCTCGGGATTCTTCGACGACGAGACCGTGACGATCCCGATGAACGTCTGGAACTACGGCGTGATGGAGAAGTTCCTCACCGCGGCTCAGGCCAACCAGGGCAGGGACTACATGGAGCGCCTCCTGCTGCTCATCGCGAACGGCAAGCTCGACACCGAGCCCCTCGCGACGCACGTGCTGCACGGCTGGGACGCGGTCGGGCAGAGCCTCGAACTGATGCGCAGCCGCGACCAGACCGTCGTCAAGCCGGTGGTTGTCGTCGGCTGACAGCGCCCCCGTGTGCCGCAGGGCGTGGTCAGAACCGCAGCAGGTCCACGGCCGCGAGGCGGAGTACGCCGTCGTGCCATTTCAGGCCGCGCAGATCGCGGATGACGATGGGGGCGTCCGTGGCCAGTCCGCGCTGCCCGACTCCGATGACGGTTGCACCCGCCGCCACTCCGGCCTTCGCCCCTGCGGTGCTGTCCTCGAAGACAACCGTCCGTGTCGGGGCGAAGCCCAGTCTCTCCGCCGCGGTCCGGTAGCCGTCGGGCGCCGGTTTGCCGTGGATGACGTCGTCCGCGGTGATGAGCACGGGTGGAGTGGGCAGTCCCGCCGCCGTGAGGCGGGCCCGGGCCAGGGCGGTTACGCCGGAGGTCACCACCGCCCACCGGCCGTTCGGCAGGCTCTCCAGGAAGTCGAGGGCGCCGGGGATTTCGGTGGTGGTGGCCGCGGCCTCGACCTCCAGGCGGTCGATCGCGGCGAGCGCGGCCGGCCGCTCCTCCGGATCGGCCACCAGGAGTGCGACGGTGTCGGCCGAACGGCGGCCGTGCACCATGGCGGTCACCTGCTCCGCGGGCAGGTCGCGGTCGCGGGCCCATTGGCTCCACGCCTGATCGACACCGTGGTCGGAGTCGACCAGGACACCGTCGTTGTCGAAAAGCAGGCCCTCGCAGGGAATGTTGAACACGGTGGACGGGTGGGGCTGAGCGGTCATGGGCGATCTCTTCAGGTCACGGGGCGGTTGCGGTAGCGGCCGACCAGTTCGCGGGCGGCGCTCTGCATACGGACGGGTGGAAGCCCCTGGGCGAGGAGTGTCAGGTCGTCGAGGACCATGTCGCCGATGGTCTGAAATGCCTCTGGGATGCCGCCCGCACGATGTGCGGAGAGCACGAGACCGTCGAGATCGCGGACGGGGTCGTCAGCGGCGACCGGTTCCTCCGGCCATACGTCGATGCCCGCGAGCAGGCGTCCGCGCGCGACGTGGGCGAGCAGTGCCGGGTAGTCGACGACCGGTGCGCGGCTGACCAGGACGAGGCGGGCGCTGTCCGGCAGCAGTCCGAGTTCGCGTTCTCCGATCAGATGGCGGCTTTCGTTCGTGACGGTGGCCAGTACGAACACGAAGCGGCTGCGGGACAGGGTCTCGTCCAGCGAGGCGGGCAGCACCCCGTGTTCGCACAGGACACCGGGCGGCAGCCAGGGGTCGTACACACGGACGGTGGGCCGGAAGGGGGTAAGGAGCCGGTTGAGGCCGCGGCCGAGGTTGCCGAAGCCCACCAGGCCTACGTCGGAGCCCTGCAGCAGGACAGCGTCGGCGTTGCTGTCGGAGACGTACCGCTCCCTTCGGGCCCGGAAGGCACGGTCCTCACGGCTGATCCCCCGGGCGAGGTCCAGCGCGAGTGCGAGGGAGTACTCGGCGACGGCCTGGGCGTAGGCGGGTCCGCAGCCCAGGACGTGGATGCCGCGCTCGAAGCAGGTCTCGTAGTCGACGTTGGGGAAGAAGTTGCCTTCGACGTTCAGCAGAGCCCGCAACCTGCCCGCGCGGGCGAGCCGCTGGACCGGCAGGTCGGGCTGTCCGACGATCGCGAAGGCATCGGGCAGAACCTCCTCCAGTGCTTCTTCGGAGGGATCCTTCTCCAGGTCCACCACGGTGAACCGGTCACGGAGCAACTCCATCGCGGCGGGGGTGAAGATGCGGTCCGTGCGCTGCGGGGCGGGACGCAGGACCACGACCGGCCTGGCGGGGGTGAGATGGGGAGTACTCACGGAACTCCTCTGCGTGTGTACGGAGATCGGCCCGGTGGTCCGTGCCCGTCCGACGGTCACGTGTCCAGGTCGTGTACGTAGTGCCGGAACCCCGTCCGTTCGCCGTGCATGTCCCACAGCGTGCGAGCAAGGACGGCGGGATCCGTGTGCGGGTCACCGGGCGCAATCGCGCCCGGGATGATGAGCTGCCCGACGTGGATGTTGTCGTCGGCGAGACTGTCGTGGAGCATCCTGGCGTAGACGCTTTCGGCGGCGAAGGCGACCGAGGTACCGGCCCGTTCGGGGTGAGGGCGTACGGCACTGCCTCCATTGACGAAGAGGAGGGTGCCTCGGCCGAGAATCCGCATGCCGGGCAGTACCTGGCGCACCGCGGTGACCGGTCCGTAGAGCGAGAACTCGATCGGACCCGCCAGGTCGGCGGGGGCGGTCTCCAGCACCGGCCGCATGAACTCCTTCTGCGGCACCGGGCTGTACTGCAGCACCTCGATCGGGCCCAGTGTCGCGGCTGCCGCGTCCAGGGCGGCTTCCAAGGCGGCCGGATCGCGTACGTCGGCGGTGAAACCGCGTGCGGTCACGCCCTCCGCGGTCAGGTCGGCCGCCAGCGCGTCGAGCCGGTCCTGACTGCGGGAGATCAGGGCGACGTCGAAGCCGCCGTGGCCGAACTGCCGGGCAACGGCGGCTCCGAGGCCGCGTCCCGCTCCGATGATGACGATGGTGGTCATATGTCCTCCTCCAAGGGGGCTCGCCGCCGACGTCCCCGAGGCCGGCCGCCTCTCCCGCGCAGCCGGTACACCTGTCGTCGTGGCCGTGGTCCGGTGCCCGGGCGGGCGGGCGGGAATTCAACGGGGTGAGATGCGGACCGTCGCCGATCTCGGTCCGTCACCCTGCATGATCGGCACCGCGGAGCTGCCCGGGTACTTCTCCTCATACGCGGCGTCGACGGCGGCGCCGACGCCACTGTCGGCGGGTTCGAAGATGACCTCGTGGTACTTGCCGGCAACGCGCACGCGCCCGGCCTTCTGGCGGATGGCGGCCTGATACCACTTCGACTGCTGTCCGTTGGCGGCGCGCACGTACACGTCGCCGTCGACGACGAGTGCCCAGGTCTGGGTCGGGGTGCCGTAGGTGGCACCGTCCTCACGGAACGGGGAGACGAAGAGATCCGCGTTCTCGGCGATCGCGCGGAGCTGTGCAGGGCTCCAGGAGCTCATGCTGATTCTTCTCTCAGGGAGGCGGGACTGTTCTTGGGGCCGGTCAGAAGTAGGTGGGCTCGCGCAGCACGTAGTGCTCTTCGAGCGCGGTGACCTCGTCGTCGGTGAGGGTGATGTCGAGCGCCGCCACGGCGGCGGGCAGGTGGTGGTCCTTGGTCGCACCCACGATCGGCGAGTCGACCACGGGGTTCTTGAGGACCCAGGCCAGTGCGATCGTGGCCATCGACACGCCTCGGTCCTTCGCGATGCGCTCGACCGCGTCGATCGTCGGCCGGTCGCTGTCCTGCCACAGCGGGCGCCCGTCGAAGTCGGTGCTCGGGTTGTCCTTGCCACGCTGGGTGTCGCTCACGCCCCACGGTCGTGCGACGACGCCTGCGGCCAGCGGGCTCCACGGCAGGCTGCCCACACCCTGGTCGGCCAGCAGAGGAAACATCTCCTGTTCTTCCCCGCGCTGCACCAGGTTGTACTGGTCCTGCATGGAGACGAACTTCGTCCACCCGTTCAGTTCGGCGGCGTGCTGCATCTTGGCGAACTGCCACGCGAACATGCTGGATGCTCCGAGGTAGCGGGCCTTGCCGGCCCTGACCACGTCGTACAGCGCCTCCATCGTCTCCTCGACCGGAGTGTGCGGGTCGAAGCGGTGGATCTGGTACAGGTCGACGTAGTCGGTGCCGAGGCGGGTGAGCGACGCGTCGACCTGCTCCATGATCGCTTTACGGGACAGCCCGGAGCCCCCGGGGCCGTCGTGCATGTGTTGGTGGACCTTGGTCGCCAGCACGATGTCGTCACGTCGCGCGAAATGTTTGACCGCCCGGCCGACGATCTCTTCCGAGGCACCGAAACTGTAGATGTTGGCGGTGTCCCAGAAGGTGATCCCCAGGTCGAGTGCCTGTTGGAAGAACGGTGCGGCAGCCTCGTAGCCGAGGGCCCACTTCTCCCGGGACCCATCGCCGAATCCCATGGTTCCCAGGGCGATGCGGCTGACGGTGAGGCCCGAAGTCCCCAGGCACGTGTACTTCATTGCGTTCTCCTTCGGCAGGGGTGTGGCGCAGCCGGTCAGCGGTCAGCGGTCGATGCTGGCCATGTTCGCCTCGTCGTGGCGTGCGCCCGAGGCCGGTGTGAGGTTGTTGAGACGGTCGAGCTGAGCCGCGCTGAGTTCGACGCCGTCGGCGGCGGTGTTCTCCTCGACGCGCGAGACCCGCCGAGTGCCGGGGATAGGGGCGATGTCGTTGCCGCGGGTCAGCAGCCAGGCCAGGGCGGTCTGGGCCGGGGTCGCTCCGATCTCGGCGCCGACGGCCTGGACTTCGTCGACGATGCGCAGGTTGCGCTGGAAGTTCTCGCCGGTGAAACGCGGGTTGGTCTTGCGCCAGTCGTCGTCGGCGAAGTCGTCGACGGTGCGGATCTGCCCGGTCAGCAGGCCGTGGCCCAGGGGCGAGTAGGGAACGAACCCTATGCCCAGCTCGCGCAGCAGCGGAAGGATCTCGGCCTCGACGTCGCGGGTCCACAGGGAGTATTCCGTCTGGAGCGCGGCGACCGGGTGTACGGCGTGCGCGCGGCGGATCGTCTCGGGGCCGGCCTCGGAGAGGCCGATGTGGCGGACCTTGCCCTCTGCGACCAGTTCGGCCAGGGCGCCGACGGTCTCCTCAATGGGAGTGTTCGGGTCGACGCGGTGCTGGTAGTAGAGGTCGATGTGGTCGGTGCCGAGGCGCTTGAGGGAGCCTTCCACCGCGGCCTTCACGTTACCGGCGGCGCTGTCGGTGACTCCGGGGCCGCCTCCCGCGTGGGAGACCAGACCGAACTTGGTCGCCACGACGACGTCGTCGCGTCGGCCCTTGATGGCCTTGCCGACGATCTCCTCACTGTGGAAGGGGCCGTAGATCTCGGCGGTGTCGATGTGGGTGACTCCGAGGTCCAGCGCCCGGTGGATGGTCCGGATCGACTCGTCGTCGTCGAGGCCGCCGCCCGTCGTGTAGGTGCCGGCCATGGTCATGGCGCCCAGGCCGATGCGCGAGACATCGAGCCCGCCCAGTGATACGTGCTTCATCTCATTCTCCTTGCGGTGGTGGCCGTCATGCCTGGTCGGTGGGCATGACCCAGAGCTCGGCGATCGAGGCGCGCCGGGGCCGGGTCACGATGTAGGCGACACCGTCGGCGATGTCGTCGGCGAGGAGGACCTCGGTCCGCTCGTTGAAGGCGCCGATCGCCTCGCGGACCTCGGGCTTGTGGTCGTTGTGGGAACCGAGTTCGGTGTCGACGCCGCCCGGCTCCAGGACACTGACGCGAACATGCCGCTGGGTGACTTCCTGGCGCAGGGACTCGGTGAAGCCGTTCACACCGAACTTGGTGAGGTTGTAGACGCCGTAGCCGTTCCAGGCGACGCGTCCGGCGATGGAGCTGATGTTGACGATGTCGGCGACCCGGCGCGGTCCGTCCTCGGCGGCTTCGAGGAGGTGGGGCAGGGCGGCGCGGGTGGTATACAGCAGGCCCTGGACGTTGATCGCGAGCATCCGCTCCCACTCCTCGACGTCCGCGCCGACGACGGGCCCCAGAAGCATGAGACCGGCGTTGTTGACCAGGATGTCCAGCTGCCCGAACCGCTCGACGGTCTGCTGCACGGCGGCCTCGGCCTGGGTGCGATCGGTGATGTCCGCCTCGACGACCAGGGCGGTGCCACCGGCCTTCTCGATCTCCGCGGCCAGCTCTTCGAGGCGGGCCTTGCGGCGGGCCACGATCGCCACGGACGCGCCGCGCTCGGCGAGTTGGCGGGCAGTCGCGGCGCCGATCCCGCTGCTCGCGCCGGTGACGAGGGCGACGGTACCGGCCAGATTCGTTGCCATGGGGTACTTCTCTTTTCTGAACGATGAAGGGACGGATAAGCGGCGGCGTATCACAGCGGCCGCCCCGGTCGGCCGCGCGGCCAGATCGGGCGTACCCAGCATTCGTTGGGCATGTACCGTTGCCAGCCGCATCCGGCGGAGGAAGAACACCTGGCCGGCAACCGTCTTTCCGATCTGTCCATGGACACATATACAACGGTGCCATCGGCTTCCGAAGGCGACAATGGGAGAAATCTTTCCGGGTATAAAACTCTACCCCCCGGCGATTTACCCGAGGGACGGGCGCGGGGGTCGGAGCGCAGCTCCGCATCCCGATTGAGTGTCGGGATCCCTTGCGGCTCAGAGCGTCGAGTCGACTCCCGAGGCCGTGCGCCTGAAAGCAGTCCGTGCCATCGAGCACGCAGGATCACCAGAAGCCTTCGTAAGCTGTGTCGTCGGCATCGGTCGCAGTCCTCCGACCGTCCCGGCTGTCCAGTGAAATAGTTCAGTCGACTCCAAATTAATTCGCACAAGTACAGGGGGGGCAGAATTCGACCGGCACGTCGACTACTGGCGGCTACGAGACCGCAGAGGATACGCATCCTTCCGGCGGCCCCGCTCCCCTGATCATCATGATCGGAAAAACGAACACCTTCACAGAGGAGGCGTAGGCGAATTTCTCCTTTACTGGAGACGCATGTTCCAGGTATAGATCTCTACCCCTCAGCCGAGCTGTGCCGAAGCGGCTTCCGCAGTACCGTGACGTACATGAGCAGGAACGCACACCTCAGCGAGCTGGGTGAATTCCTCAAGGCCCGGCGCGCCGAGTTGAGCACGCATGCGATGGGTCTCCCCGAGAGCGGTGCCCTGCGGCGGGTCCCGGGCCTGCGCAGGGAAGAGGTGGCGCAACTGGCCGCGATCAGCACCGTGTACTACACCCGCCTGGAGCAGGGCCGGATCGAAGCCTCCACTCCGGTCCTGATCGCCCTGGCCCGGGTGCTGCGCTTGGACGAAGACCAGCGCGACTACATGCTCCAACTGGCGGGGAAGGAGAACACGCGGCCACGGCGGCAGACAGCGCAGAAGGTCCGGCCGCCCACGCGGCGGCTCCTCGACAATCTCAGCGACACACCCGCCCTCATTCTCGGCCGCCGCATGGACATTCTCGCCTGGAATTCCCTCGCCGCAGCTTTGATGACGGATTTCTCCCAGATCCCGGAGGAGCATCGCAATTCCGTGCGACTGGTCTTCACCGATCCCTCTTTCAGGGAATTGTACGCGGACTGGGAAAGCTCCGCGCGCAACACCGTGGCATTTTTGAGGATGGAAGCAGCTGATAACCCGGGCGATCCGCGCATGACCGCACTCGTCGATGAGTTGTCCGAACGGGATCCTCAGTTCCGGGAGTGGTGGGCCGCCCACCATGTGGCCCACCACTCGACGGGGACGAAGATATTCCGCCATCCCGTGGCCGGCGACCTCACCCTCGACTGGGAAACCCTCGCCTGTCCCACCGATCCCGACCAGCAGCTCGTCATCCTGACCGCGGAGCCAGGCACTCCCTCACACGAGGCGCTGCGTTTCCTCGCCTCCTGGGCCGCCAACCACGAGCCGAGAGCCGACGCAGCAAACTGATCGCGGGCGTCCTCCGTTCAGGAATCACCACCCCGTCTCCTGCCCGAAGGCCGGCGCGAATTCTGTTCACCGAGACGTCCTCCACCGGCGGTTGACCCCGCCCAGCGCCGAGGTTTGGTACGGGCCCGGCCGACCGGTACCGCCCGCTACCTGGCCTACGCGCCGAACGGGACTGCTGTCACCGAACGTGCGCCTCGACGGGACCCGTCGGGCGGACAACCGGGCGACTCCCGCCCGCTGGTAGTACTGGTCTCACCCCTGGTCGGGTCTCGCCAGAGCATCGGCCGGATCGTGGGTGGCGGCCCAGCTGGCGAGCAACCGCAGCGCGTCGTCGTTGGGTGACCCCGCCTCGGCACTGAAGACGACCAGGGCCAGCCCCGGGTCGGCTGCAAGATCGAAGACCTCGTAGAACAGGTGCAGAACGCCGACGACCGGGTGGTGGATGTGCTTGAGTCCGGTGCGGTGCAGATGTACGTCGTGTGAGGCCCAGCGGACCCGGAAAGCCTCGCTGCGGGTGGACAGCTCCCCCACGAGATCAGTCAGTGCCCTGTTGTAGGGGTCACGTCCGGCTTCCGTGCGCAGCAGGGCCACGGTGTTGTCGGCAGCCCTCTCCCAGTCGATCCAGAAGTCTCGGGCACGCGGGTTGAGGAAGTTGAACCGGGCGTGGTTGACCGGCCGGGCCGGTTCTGCGAACACAGGCGCGAACAGCGCCTCCGCAAGAGGGTTCGCCGCGAGGACATCGAGACGCCCATTGTGCACGAAGGCCGGCAACGCGCTCATCCCGTCGAGGATGCGGGCCACGCCGGGCCGGACCTTCTGAGCGGAAGTCTGACGGCGGGCACGGCGCGGGGCGCCGGCGGCGCGGGCGAGATCTGCCAGATGCGATCGCTCAGCCTCATCCAGCCGCAACGCTCGGCCAAGGGCATGCAGCACGCTCTCGGAGACACCGCTGAGGTCGCCGCGCTCAAGCTTCGCGTAGTACTCGACGCTGACACCGGCCAGCTCGGCGACCTCGCTGCGGCGGAGGCCCGGCACGCGCCTGGTGCGGCCATGGATCGTCAGGCCGGCGTCTTCAGGGGTGATCCTCGCACGTCGGGAGTTGAGGAAGGCTTTGACCTCTTCGCGGTTGTCCACGCCTTCAGCCTAGAAGAAGCCGGTCCGCGCAGGGATGTGCTGTCAGTACACCTCTCAGCAGTGACTTCCTCGCCGAGTTGGCCTGAGATCGACTGGGACCATGAAGGAATTTCTCGCCTCCGTGACCGGCGCGGCGACTGCGGTCACCCTCACCGCGTGCTCCTCCAGCACAGTCGCCGACTCCACCGGATCGCCCTCAGAGACCGCCGAGGTCTCCTCGCCCGGGTCCCGCCCGTCCGCGGACGCCGACGCGTCGGTGAACGAGGGCACGCCCATCACGTTTACCGCCGGAGACCGCACCATCAAGGCCAGGCTCAATAACAGTGACGCGGCCCGGGATTTCGAGGAAATGCTGCCGGTCACTTTGCCGTGGTTCAGGAACCTGGATATCGAGTACATCTCCGAGCTGTCCGACCCGCTGACCGAGACGGGGCCTTTCTACACCGATGTCCAGCCCGGTGACATTGTTTACTACAATCCACGTGACAGCGTGACCATCATCTACGAGCCGACCACCTCGGTCCCGACCCTCACGAAAATGGGCGAGATCACATCTGACGTGAGCGTCTTCGAAGACCTGCCCGCGAACATAGACATGCGAATCGAGGTCGGGTGACGCTCCACTTGTGCGTGCGCCTCAGCCGCTCATGCGGGTACATCAGCCGCGATGCCGTCATCGCGAACCGAGCAACCAGGTAGAAAACTCTCCCTCCCACGCGGTGTGCGACCCGTGCCAAGGTACGTACGGCGCGGTGTCCCACTCGCCCCGGGGGGTTCCGCAGACTGCGGGCACGCCGCGTCGTGGACCATAAGGCACGGGGGCATCAGGCCGTTGTGGGACTCATCCGTCCCGAGGATGTCTCCAGGAAGGGCCCGCTCGGCCGTGATCTTCGTCTTTATGCTGGTCAGACTCGTCGTGCTGGCGGCGTTCGGTGCCCTCCACTGGTACGCGTGGCGTCGTCTGGTGCGCGACACGATGCCCCGGGGCTCGCTCCAGCGGCGTGCCGGGAGCGTCGTTTTCGTGGCCGGGCCTCTGCTGACGGGCGGCGCGCTGGTGGCCGAGAGACCGTGGGTTCCCTTCCTTCTCGAACAGATCCTGGCCTGGCCCGGATATCTGTGGATGGCGGTGTTCCTGTACGTGCTGCTCGCACTGCTGGCGGGCGAGGCGGTCCGGCCTTTGCTGCGACGGTGGCTCGCATGGCAGGACGCCGGAGCGGATACGAAGGAACGGGCGCACCGGGGCGAGGACCTCGTCGCCGTCGGCCCGCCCCGGTCCCCGGTGGTGGAGCATGACGGGTCCGGTACCGCGGGAAACACGACGGAGCCTGTCGCCGTGGCCGAGCCCCCGCGTGCGCCGGCGTCCGCGCCTTCGCTCCCCGGCCCGGCGGGCCTGTCCCGCCGCCTCTTCGTCTCGCGTGTCGTGGGCGGTACGGCAGCGGCCGTTGCCGTCGGCACGGTCGCCCACGGGACCTACGGTGTGCTGCGCGGCCCCCAGGTGAAGCGCCTCACCGTCCCGCTGGCCGAACTGCCTCGTAGCGCACACGGGTTCCGGATCGCTGTGGTCAGCGACATCCATCTGGGACCGATTCTGGGCCGCGGTTTCTCCCAGCGGGTCGTCGACACCATCAACGCGACCCAGCCCGACCTGATCGCCGTCGTCGGCGACCTGGTCGACGGCAGCGTCGAAGACCTCAGCTCGGCCGTCGAGCCGCTCGCCGGACTACGGGCACGCCACGGAACCTACTTCGTCACCGGGAACCACGAGTACTTCTCAGGCGCCGAGCCATGGGTCGAGAAGGTGCGCGACCTGGGACTGCGCCCGCTGGAGAACGCCCGTGTGGAGATACCCGGCTTCGACCTGGCGGGCGTCAACGACGTGGCGGGCGAAAGGGAGGGTGAGGGCCCCGACTTCGGCAAGGCCCTCGGTGACCGCGACCGTTCCCGTGCCGCCGTCCTTCTGGCTCATCAGCCGATCGTCATCCACGACGCCGTCCACCACGGCGTCGATCTCCAGCTCTCCGGCCACACCCATGGCGGCCAGTTGTGGCCAGGCAACCTCATCGCCGAGCTGGCAAACCCAGCACTCGCGGGCCTTGAACGCTACGGCGACACCCAGCTCTACGTGAGCCGCGGTGCCGGTGCCTGGGGCCCACCGGTCCGTGTAGGCGCCCCGTCCGACATCACCGTGGTCGAGCTTGCCTCGAAAGGCACCTGATGCTGTGAGCCCACAGCTGCAGAGGGAGGTCGGGAGTCGTGGCCTTCCCTCAGGTCGTCGCGGGAAGATGAGCCGAGCCACCGGCCCCTGGGGGCACGGCTCAGCAGGGCGGCCATCCCGGCGCAGTAACCCCGGCCCTCCGCCTCGTACTTGACGATGACCCGGCGGGCGCCCCTCCCTCCCCAGCGGGAGGCGGTGATGAGGGCGACGAGGCCGGCCGCTCAGCAGTGCCTGTGGCTCGCACCCGGTTCGGCCAGAGCGTCGGCCGGGTGGTGGGCGGCCCATCTCGCGAGGATCCGGAGGGCGTCCTCGTGGGGTGACCCGGCTTCAGCGCTCAGGGCAGTCAGGGTCAGGCCGGGGGCGGCGGACAGTTCCATGGTCTCGAAGTTCGGGTGCAGGTCACCGATGAGTCCGGTCATCGCCCTGTCGTACGGGTCACGGCCGGCTTCGGTGCGCAGCACGGCCACGGTGTCGTCGGCGCCCTGCTCCCACTTGAGGCAGAAATCGCGGGCCGGGGGTCGAGGAACGCGAAGCGGGCATGGTTGGCCGGACGGCCCCGGGTCCGCGAAGAACGGCGCGTACAGTGCCTGGGCGAGAGAGTTCGCGGCGAGGACATCGAGGCGCGCGTTGTTCACGAAGGCCGGCACCTCGGTCATCAGCTCAAGGATGCGCGCCACGCCGGGCCGGACCTGCCGGGTGGGGGGGCTTGCGACGGGTACGGAGTGCGGGACCGGCCGCGCGGGGCGAGGTCGGTCAGGTGCGCCCGTTCGGCCTCGGCGAGCTGCAGTGCTCGGGCGAGGGCGCCAAGGACGCTGTCGGAGACACCATTGAGGTTGCCCCGTTCGAGTTGGGCGTAGTACTCGACGCTGATCCCGGCCAGGTCGGCGACCTCGTTACGGCGCAGTACGGGCACCCGCCGGTTGCGGCTGCAGTGCTGCAGCCCGGCTTGCTCAGGGGTGATCTCGGCCCGGCGGGAGCTGAGGAAGGCGTCGGCCGCGTCACGGTTGTCCACCCCTCAAAGCCAGGCGGGATTCCAGGCACGTGGGGTGGGCTGTCAGTACACGTTCCGGCAGAGACTTCCTCACCCTCCCGGTGACCGGTTGCATGGTCGGCACCGGAGGACACGGACGACAAGGCAACCGAGATTCCGTGCGGGGTTACCCAGCCTGGCCCCGCGGTCATATGGCGACGAGGCGAAGGACCGTACGACGAATTCCGGGACCGGCGGGTCGGGAGACGCGGGTGACGCCACTCGGCTGTGCGCGCCCGCGTCTTCCACGAAGCGTCTCTCCCGGCCAGGTCACTACGGCGACGACACGGTCGAAGAAGACCGCCTGCTCTGATCACGGGCATCGGCTTCGCTTCCTGTCGACGTCCGGCCCGTTCGAAACCGTTGGTCCCGTCGAGCCACTCGTCCTGATGACCGCGGAACCCGCGGACGAAGGCAACCGCGGACCGTACAACGGGCGAACGCCCCACGAAATACTCCTGCCGATAGGCATTTCAATCCACCATAGGGGAGACCTGTCATGAAGAACCGCACGAACGAAACGGAATCGAATAATCGAGATGGCGCCTTCAGCCGCCGCAACTTCATGGCGAGGACCGGTCTCGTCGGGGCCGGGCTGGTCGTCGGAACGTCGCTCCTGTCCGCCTGCTCGGATCAGTCCCCGGTCAGCAGCAGTCGGGGCAGTGAAAGCACCGTGCCCAGGGGCAGCGGAATGAGGACACGAATGCTCGGAGAGATGGAGGTTTCGGAAATGGGGGCCGGCGCGATGAGCATCAGCGCCAACTACGGGCCTCCTGCCGACATCAACCAGGGAATCCGGGTCCTTCGGGAGGCCCACGAAAGGGGTGTCACGTTCTTCGACACCGCCGAGGTGTACGGCCCGCACACAAGCGAGGAGTTGGTGGGACAGGCACTCGCACCCCTCCGCGACGAGGTCAGGATCGCGACCAAGTTCGGCTTCGACAGCAAGGCGAAGAGCGGACTCAACAGCAGGCCGGACCACATCAGGAAAGTGGTCGAGGGATCGCTCAAGCGGCTTCGGACGGACCGCATCGATCTCTACTACCAGCACCGGGTGGATCCGGATGTGCCGATCGAGGACGTGGCCGGGACGGTCAAGGACCTCATCGCAGAAGGAAAGGTTCTGCACTTTGGCCTCTCCGAGCCGAGCGCCAGGACCATCCGACGAGCACACTCCGTTCAGCCCGTCACAGCGATCCAGACGGAATATTCACTGATGGAAAGGGACCCGGAGGAGAACGGCGTGCTCGCGATCTGCGAGGAGCTGGGAATCGGCTTCGTCCCATGGGGGCCCATGGGAATGGGGTACCTCACGGGGACGATAGACGCCCGATCAAAGCTGGATCCAAAAACAGACGTTCGAGCGACATTTGACCGTTTCTCCCCGGAAAATCTGGCGGCCAATATGCCTGTCGTTGATCTCCTCAGGCGCATCGCGAAGAGCGAGAACGCGACACCTTCGCAAGTCGCCCTGGCCTGGCTCCTTGCACAGAAGCCGTGGATTGTCCCGATCCCGGGCACCCGGAACCCGAAGCATCTGAACGAGAACCTGGGCGCACTCAACGTTCAACTGTCGGCCGGAGACCTCGGTGAAATCGAAACCGCTTTCGCCGGAGTTAAAGTACACGGCGAACGCATGAATGAAATGCAGATGCAAATGGTCGACCAGACAGCGTGAAGTAATCGACGAGATCAATTTCGCTCGTCCCGCCATGCCCGGAAAGCCGCTCGGAGTCCGGGCCGATATACCCATCCTCGACCCGAAGTGATTCCTATCCGCTTTCGGCTCATTTCTAATCCAGATAGGCGTCGGCGAAGGCCCCGTCGAAACCGAGTACGGCGAGGCCCTCCTCGACGCTGCAGTGGGTCGTCCCGTCCGGACGGCAATCAGGGAGTCGAAGTCAGCACGGCTGATCTCGCGTCCGAGCCACTGGTTGCTGCAGCGACAGCAGACCCAGACGTTGCGGCCGTGGTTGACGAGCAGCCAGTCGCGCCGGGCGCGGCAGGTCGGGCACATCGCGGGGATCCCATGAAGGACCAGCTCGCTCGGGTGGCCGAGACAGCGCGTCGACCCTGGGCCGCTGGACGGCTGTATCTCGAATTCGAGCTGTAGCAGGGGCTCGATGCCGGCGGGGAGAACGGACGACACGGATTCCTGCTCTGCGGGGCGGTCGGTGGTTCTGAGCACAAGCGTCGCCTCCGGGGCGAGGTCCTTCTGTTTCCATCCGTAACAGCAGGTGAAGCTGGCTGTCCAGGGGGTTTCCCGGAGTCCGGCAGGCCGGTCACCGGCCTGCCGGACTCCCGTCATCGGCGCCACGCACGGCTGCGAAGGGCGGAGGAGGCGGGGCAAGGTGCAACCGTGAGTGTCGTCCGAGCGCTGGCGCGGTTGTCCGCCGTCTTGGGCTGGCTCGTGCCGGCCTGCGGGCGACGGGCGGCCTCGCCCGGGTGCGTGGGGAGCTGGGCGAGTCGCCGGTGCGACACGGCGCACACCCGTACCGTCCAGCGCTGGACCGTTACCTCTCGGCCTCTCGAACAGGGTGGTGCTCGCCCCGCCGCGTGGCACTGGAAGCTTTCCTGGCACTCGTCTCCAGTGACGTGGGCACAGACCTGGCCCTCGTCACGTCGCAAGACGCGCAGACGAGAGAGCACTTCGTCCACACCTGGCAGTCCCTGTTGTCCACGGATGACGCAGTGGAAGCCACGCTTGAGCAACTCAAGAGGTGGCAGGAGCGATTCGAGGAGGACGGGGACCACCGAGAGGCGGTGATGGCCCTGTTCGCGGAAATCTTCACCCCGCCACGACTGCGTCTGCGGCCTGACCGGCTCCTCGTTACGGAACAGGCCGTCGTCCGACAATGGCAGAGCCCTGACATCAGCCCTGGACTCCGGATGAAGGCGCGCCTCACCCTGCACCTTCCCGAGCAGGACATCTGGACGACCCCTCCATTCTCGACTGGACATCGTTCCAGGAGAATCCTCCCGTTGGTGGGCACGTCGGGTAGGGAGCGCACCACAGCCGAGAACCTCGCACGCACGGTCGACTACCGCCGACGAACCACGCTCAGACATGAAGATCATGATCGACAGATGAAAACAGTTCGACAGGCCCCTGAAAGATCAGAAAGAGCCACCGGCATAGTCTGGAGGTCCTCCAGGAGACAAAGCCGCAGGTCATGAAAGACAAACTGAGCCGATCCCCGGGGAAGCGGCTCAGCCTCGCTTGAAACAAGGCGGAGCAACACACGCCTCGCCCCCGATCTCGCCGCATGCCGTGCCACCTGGCCAGGTTCGATCGATACTGGAATCGGGCGGCAGACCGCCGCGCCGGACCGCGCCCCAGGGAGCTGGCGATGTATCAGAAAAGTCGGCATGAGGCCAGCGTCAGTACCGCTGGACCCCGCTCGGAAGCGCCGAGAACCGCCAAGATCACCAAGCGCTCACACGCATCTTGACCTGCAATAACGCTGACCAGAGGCACATCTACTAGCCTACCTGGGAGATACCGTTGAAGATGCTCATCAATGTGCCGGAGACCGTGGTCGCGGACGCGCTGCGGGGCATGGCCGCCGCGCACCCCAAGCTGTCCGTCGATGTCGAACGGCGTGTGGTGATACGCGGCGACGCGCCCATGGCCGGGAAAGTGGGGATCGTTTCCGGGGGCGGGTCCGGGCACGAGCCGTTGCACGGGGGGTTCGTCGGGCCCGGAATGCTCGCTGCCGCCTGCCCCGGTGAGGTCTTCACCTCCCCCGTGCCGGATCAGATGGTCCGGGCCGCCGCCGCGGTGGACAGCGGTGCCGGGGTGCTGTTCGTCGTCAAGAACTACACGGGCGACGTCCTGAACTTCGACATGGCTGCCGAGCTGGCCGAGGACGAAGGCATCCAGATCGCGAAAGTGCTGGTCAACGACGATGTGGCGGTGACCGACAGCACCTACACGGCGGGGCGGCGCGGTACGGGTGCGACGCTGTTCGTCGAGAAGATGGCGGGCGCCGCCGCCGAGGAGGGGGCGCCGCTGGAGCGGGTCGAGGCGATCGGGCGGCGGGTGAACGAGCTGTCCCGGACCTTCGGGGTCGCCCTGAGCGCCGTCACCACGCCCGCGAAGGGCAGCCCCACCTTCGACCTGCCCGACGGCGAGCTGGAGCTGGGCATCGGGATCCACGGTGAGCCCGGGCGCGAGCGGCGCGCGATGATGACCGCGCGGGAGATCGCGGACTTCGCGGTGCACACCGTACTGGACGACCTGCGCCCCTCCGGACCGGTGATCGCCCTGGTGAACGGCATGGGCGGTACGCCGCTGCTGGAGCTGTACGGGTTCAACGCCGAGGTCCAGCGGGTGCTGGGCGAGCGCGGTGTGGCGGTGGCCCGTACCCTCGTCGGCAACTATGTGACCTCGCTCGACATGGCGGGCTGCTCGGTGACCCTCTGCCAGGTCGACGAGGAGCTGCTGCGGCTGTGGGACGCGCCGGTCGAGACCCCTGCGCTGCGCTGGGGCCGCTGAGCGCCCGTCAGCACGGCGGCACGCGACGGTACGGCGACGCGAGGCAGGACAAGGGACGTGAGGAAACGTTCCACGGGGTGAGGAGATCACGTGACCGACGAGACATCGGACCGCACGCTCGACGCGGGTTTCTTCCGCCGCTGGCTGGGGGTGGTCGCGGCGAAGGCCGTGGAGGGTGCCGCGGACCGGCTCACCGAACTGGACTCGGCCATCGGGGACGCCGACCACGGCAGCAACCTCCAGCGCGGATTCCGGGCCGTCACTGCCACGCTGGAGAAGGACGCGCCCGCCTCTCCGGGCGCCGTGCTGATCCTGGCGGGCCGCCAGCTCATCTCCACCGTGGGCGGCGCGTCCGGACCGCTGTACGGGACACTGCTGCGCCGTACGGGCAAGGCGCTCGGGGATGCCGCCGAGGTCACGCCCGAGCAGTTCGCCGAGGCGCTGCGGGCCGGAGTCACGGCGGTGACGCAGCTCGGCGGGGCCGCGCCCGGGGACAAGACGATGATCGACGCGCTGGAGCCGGCGGTCGAGGCGCTGGAGGCCCCGGCACCGGCCGGCCCGTCCTTCCGGGCAGCCGCCGAGGCCGCCGAGCGGGGCGCCCTGGCGACCGTGCCCCTCCGGGCGCGCAAGGGCAGGGCGAGTTATCTGGGCGAGCGCAGCATCGGGCACCAGGACCCGGGCGCCACGTCGTCCGCGCTGCTGATCGCCGCCCTCGCCGACACGGCGGAGGCGGCACGGTGAGTGGCGGAGCGCCGGTCGGCATCGTGCTGGTGTCCCACAGCGCGGCGGTCGCCACGGCTGTCGCCGCGCTCGCGCGGGGGCTGGCGGGCGGCGGCGGCGCGGCCCCGATCGCGCCCGCGGGCGGCACCGGGGACGGCGGGCTCGGGACCAGCTCCGAGCTGATCTCGGCCGCGGCGGCGGAGGTCGACCGCGGTGCGGGGGTCGCTCTTCTGGTGGATCTCGGCAGCGCCGTGCTGACGGTGAAGGCGTTGCTCGCCGAGGGCGACGAACTGCCGGAGCGGGCCCGGCTGGTGGACGCGCCGTTCGTGGAGGGAGCGGTGGCCGCGTACGTCACCGCCTCGGCCGGCGGGGATCTGGACGCGGTGGTGGCCGCGGCGGAGGAGGCGTACCGGTACCGCAAGGAGTGACCCGTACCCGTACGGCATGCGCCCGGAATCGGCCCCGGACCGGGAAAAGGCGCGGAGTCGTCGTGATCCGGGCATCGCGCCACCGGAATACTGAGCCGTCACGCAGGCACCGGCGCCTTCCGCGCCGGTGGCGGTCCAGAACTTCCGGAAGGACAGGCATGGCGAACTCGGCGGGCGTGGACACCGGCGCACAGGACGCGCACGGCAGGGGCGAGGGGACGGATGGGGGAACGGGCGCCGGGGCGGCCGAGGAGAGGCCCGGGGGGACGGACCGTTCCCTGGGCCGCCGGGCGCGGCACGCCGTCGTCGTCGGAGGGAGTCTCTCGGCCCTGCTGACGGCCCGGGTGCTGAGCGACCACGCCGACCGGGTGACCGTTGTCGAGCGCGACCGCTTCCCGGACGGTCCCGAGCCCCGGGCGGGGGTCCCGCAGAGCCGCCACCTCCATGTGCTGCTGGCGAGCGGGCAACGGGCCATGGAGGAGTTACTGCCCGGGATCCTCGACGAACTGCGCGAGAACGGCTCCCCCCGGGTCGGCCAGCCCGACGATCTCGTGCAGTGGCAGAGCGGGAGCTTCTACCGGCGCACTCCGGCGTCCACCCATCTCCTCACCGGTTCACGCCCGATGCTGGAGTGGCTGGTACGGCGCCGGGTGCTGGCCGATCCGCGGATCACCGTGGTGGAGGGCACGGAGGTGGTCGGGCTGGTCGGGGACGCCACCCGGGTCAGGGGCGTACGCCTGCGTGAGCGCGGGGCGGGGACGCGTCACGACGTGCGCCCGCTCGCGGCCGACCTGGTCGTGGACGCCTCGGGGCGCGGGACCCGCGCCCCGGACTGGCTGGCCGGGATCGGCGCGGAGCCGCCCCACGAGGAGACGCTGGACACGGGGCTCGCCTACGCGTCCCGGCTCTACCGGGCCCCGGAGAACGGCGAAGGACCGGACTGCCACGGCTACTTCTTCGTCGGGGACAAGGACCACGCCGAGGGCGGTGTCGTCCTGCCCGTCGAGGGCGGTCTGCACATCGTCACGCTCACCGGGCTGCGCGGAGGTGAACCGCCCTCGGACGACGAGGCCTTCGCCGAGTTCGCCACCCGGCTCCCCCATCCGGCGCTGCACGAATGGCTGTTGAAGGCGGAGCCGGCGTCGCCGGTGCACGCGTTCCGTTCGACGGCGAACGTACGGCGGCGGTACGACCGGCCGGGGCGGCGGCCCGCCGGATTCCTCGCCACCGGGGACGCGCTGTGCGCCTTCAACCCGGTGTACGGGCAGGGCATGACGATCGCCGCGCTCGGCGCCCTCGCGCTGGGGAACGCGCTCTCGGATCCCCGCCGGACACCCACCACCCGGCGCGTGCAGCGCGCGCTGCTGAAGGCGTCGCGGCAGGCGTGGGACCTCTCGGCCGGAGCCGACCGGCCGCTGCCCGGCGCGCGCGGCAACGCCGCGCGGATCCGTGCGGCGGACCGGCCGGGGGCCTGGTACCTGGGCCGGGTGGTGGCGCGCGCGGCCGGTGATCCGGTCGTCGGGGACGCGTTCCGGCAGGTGACCCATCTGACGTCGACGGTCGGTGTGCTCTTCACACCGCGGGTCCTGCGCGCGGTGCTCTTCACACCGGTCGGGCCCGAGCTCGCGGAGCCGCAGCCGCAGCGGGAGCCGGGGTTGGCGCGGCCTGTGCGCGGCTGACCCGGCCCCGGCGGGCGGCGGCCGGGCGCCGATCCCGTGCTCAGAACGGTGTGGCCGCGTGGAGGACGAGGAAGAGCGTCACCGTGGCGTTCGCCGAGGACAGGGCCGAGCCGACCGTTCCGGCCGCCGCCGCCCAGACGGCCAGGCCCACCGCGCTGCGCACCGAGGGCCAGTGGACGGCCGACGGCGCGGGCCCCAGCAGCGCGGCGACCCGGCGTGGCACGGGTCCGGGGCTCGGCGCGGAGAACCCGGCCAGCGTCGGCGCCGGGGTGCCCCGGGAGACGAGCGCGGCCTTGCCGATGGCGCGGGCCACGACGGTGCGGTCGCCGGTCACCCGGGCGGCCTCCTCGTCGGCCCAGCGCTCGCTGGTGTAGGCGACCGCCGCACGCAGCGGGCGCAGCAGCGGATTGGCGCGGGCGGCGAGCCGTACCGTCAGCAGGAACCGGTGGTGCCGGCCCGCGAGATGGGCGCGTTCGTGGGCGATCAGGGCGTCCCGCTCGGCTTCGTCGAGGCAGGCGAGCATCCCGGTGGAGACCACGATCCGCCCGGGGCCGCGGGGCCCGTCGCCGGGGTCGTCGCCCTCCCCCGCCGCGGCGCGGGGTGCGCGGGCGGGACCGGGCAGCGCGTAGGCGTACGGTGCCTCGTCGGCCAGGACGGCCAGCTCGCCGCCGGGCAGACCGGCCAGCGCCTCCTGCGCGCGGCGGCGTACGCGCCGGTGGCGCCAGGCGGCGCCGGCGCACCCCGCTCCGGCCGCGGCGAGGGCCACGATGGCCGCCTTGCCGGCGATCTCGTCGTACGGGACCGCCTCGCGGACCTCGGGGTCCGACCAGGCGTCGGGCAGCGGGTTGCCGGGGAGCTGCGCCGTACCGACGACCACCAGCAGCCCCAGGCAGAGCGTGCTGCACACCGCGAGGACGGCGGCGAGGACGGAGAGCAGGCGGGTGGCGACCCGGGGGTGCAGATGGAGTGCGGCGAGGCGCGCGACGGGCAGCGCGGTCAGCGGCAGTACGAGCGGCAGAAAGACGAACACCCCCATCGCCGTCAGCCCTCCGCCCCGCCCTCGGGGAAGCCGTCCTCCGGGAGGGCGAGCAGGTCGCGCAGCAGCCGTTCGTCGTCCGCCGAGAGCGTGGTGACGAAGCGGGCGAGGACGGCCTCGCGGTCCGTCTCGCCGTCCAGCACCTTGCGCATCCGCAGCGCGGCAAGCCCCGCCTCGTCCGAGGCCGCGCGCCACTCGAACGAGCGGCCCGCGCGCTCCCGGGTGACGGCCCGTTTGGCCTGGAGCCGGGTCAGGATGGTCATCACCGTCGTGTACGCGAGGTCCCCGCCGAGCCGCTCCTGCACCCAGGCGGCCGTGACGGGCCCGGGTGCCTGCCGCAGCGCGGCCAGCACCTGCGACTCCAGCTCGCCCTGGCCGCGCCTGCGAGGGCGCTCGTCAGGGCCCCCGTGCTCCGTCACCGCTGTCTCCCCTCCGGCCTCGCGGACGCACCACGACGCATGCGCGTCCATGCTACGGAGCCGGGGGCGGGCGCCACCCGGCCGGGTGGCGGGGAAGGGGTCGGACACCGGCCGGGGAGCGGGCCGGATCTCGCTCCCGTTTTACTTCTACACTGCTGTAGATTTTACTTTCGCATGACCGAACCAGCTCAGCTCAGGAGGAGCAGCGTGGGAGTTTCCCTGTCCAAAGGCGGCAATGTCTCGCTCAGCAAGGAGGCACCGGGACTGACCGCGGTCCTTGTCGGCCTCGGCTGGGACGTACGGACGACGACCGGTACGGACTACGACCTCGACGCCAGCGCGCTGCTGGTCGACGAGTCCGGCAAGGTCGCCTCCGACCAGCACTTCGTCTTCTACAACAACCTCAAGAGCCCCGACGGCTCCGTCGAGCACACCGGTGACAACCTGACCGGTGAGGGCGACGGCGACGACGAGACCGTCAAGGTCGACCTGGCCAATGTGCCGGCCCAGGTCTCGAAGATCGTCTTCCCCGTGTCGATCCATGACGCCGAGAACCGCGGCCAGAGCTTCGGTCAGGTGCGCAACGCGTACATCCGGGTGGTCAACCAGGCGGGCGGCGCCGAGCTGGCCCGCTACGACCTGAGCGAGG